>JACMLA010000429.1 GCA_014379815.1 Bryobacteraceae bacterium
CGAATCGGGTACTTCCCCACTGGATGAAGGGTGCTTAGATCCGGTTCCGCACGCGGCCAGGTGTTGCCGTTCCGGCCTGGTATGTCCGGTCTCCAAACTGACGATTAGATGCGCAACGGAACCACTTCTACGTTCGCTGCTCTTGATGTGGCTACCGCTAAGGTGATCGGCTCCTGCCACCGTCGTCACCGGCATCAGGAGTTCCTGCGCTTCCTCGAACGAATCGACGGACCTGTTGCCGAGCAGCTCGACATTCACCTCGTTATGAATAATGACTGCACTCAAAAAATGCCTAGAGTGAAGCGTTGGTGCGCCCGCTGGCGCCCACAGTTCGGTCTGTAGCGGATACCCCAACCTTTTCCTGGCGTGCTTCTGGGCTTGAAAAGCACCCGAGCAGATCGACGTCGCAATTACTCTGCTGTGCATGCGCCCGGATCATAGCCCGGGTGGTCGAAGCCGCGCCGGCACTACGCGCGTGGAGAACCAGGAATAGAGGACTGGGAGGATGTATAGCGTCAGGATGGTTGAGGTGATCAGGCCTCCTATGACTACTGTTGCCAGAGGCCTTTGTACTTCTGAACCCATGGCACTTGAGAGAGCCATTGGCAGAAAACCGAGACTTGCTACTACGGCGGTCATCATTACTGGGCGGAGTCTTAGGGCGGCTCCCTCTACTACTGCTTCTTCTACGAGCAGTCCCTGTTTGCGGAGTTGATTGATATAGCTCACCATTACTATGCCATTCAGCACGGCTACCCCGAACAGCGCTATGAAGCCTACCGAGGCCGACAGATTGAGATTGAGACCTCTTAGCCACAGCGCCGCGATTCCGCCTACCAACGCGAAGGGCACGTTTAGGAGAATTAGCAGCGCTTGGGAGAAGGAGTGGAATGTGGCGAATAACAGGCCGAAGATGATGGCTATCGAGAGCGGAACAACCAGGGTCAGGCGCTTCATGGCGCGCGCCTGATTTTCAAATTGCCCTCCCCATTCCACCGAATATCCGGCTGGGAGGGCGAGGCTCGCCATCCTCGACTGCGCCTCCGCCACGAAGCTGCCGAGGTCCCGCCCCCTCACGTTGGCTTGCACTACGATTCGTCGCTGTGCATTCTCGCGCGAGACAACTTCGGGTCCACGGACTCGGGAGATTGTGGCTACTTGTTCGAGGGGTACCCGCTCCCCGGTTGCGGATTGCAACTGTAAGCGGCTCAGCGAGTCCAGATCGGTCCGATACTGCGCCGGGAGCCGGATCGCAATGGGAAAGCGCCTCTGCCCTTCAATCATGTCGGAGACGTGAAGTCCACCTGTGGTGGAGTCGATCAGTTGCTGCACGTCAGTCACGTTCAGTCCGTAGCGGGCGAGGGCGGGGCGGTCCACCTCGACGCGTAACTCGGCGACTCCGGTTACCACCTCGGCCTGGGTGTCGGCTGCACCCGGCACGGTATTCAGCACGCGCAGGGCACGCTCTGCCAGTTGAGTCAGCACTAACGGATCTTCGCCGAAGATCTTCATTGCTACGTCTGCCTTGATGCCCGACACAACCTCGTCAAGGCGCATCGCCATAGGCTGAGTAAAGTTATAGGCGACCCCTGGAATCTTGCCCAGACGTGCCTCCATAGCCTGCACGAGGCCCTCCCGCGAACGTGACGTTGTCCACTCTCCGACTGGTTTCAGCAGGACGTAGACATCCGCTTCATAGACTCCCATTGCTTCTGTTGCGAGATCCGGACGACCCAGCTTGGAGACAACCCCGGTTACCTCGGGCAACGTCAGGAGTGTCTTCTGAATCTGGCCGCTTAGCGCTACCGAGTCCGGCAGCGCGATCCCAGGCAGAGTGCGCGTCTGGACCAGCAGTGAGCCTTCATCGAGCCGCGGCATGAACTCAGTACCGATGTAACGCAGCGACCCAAGTGCCAGAAGGAGAGGGATGACAGCTGCCACCACAGCAAGGATCCGGTGTTTCATCGTCCGGTGGAGGGAGTTGCGGTAGGCATTCTGCAAGCGCACAAACCAGCCTCCCTCTTTTTCTTCGATCTTCCTGGTTAGCAGAAAACGCGAGAGTGTAGGAACGACGAAGAGAGCCAGCAGCAAAGATCCCAGTAGTGCGGAGCAAACGGTAACTGCCATGGGCCGGAACATGCGCTTTTCCAGACCCTCGAGAAACAGGATTGGAAGATAGACGGCAATAATGATCGCGACGCCGAAGACGATTGGGCGCGCTACCTCATGTGCGGCAAGGCGGATTGTCTCTTCACGGGTGACTTTGCTGTCCCTGTGAGCGAGGCGGCGAACTGAGTTCTCCACCATGACGATGGAGCCATCCGCGATCATGCCGAAATCGATGGCTCCCAGACTCATCAGATTCGCCGTGACCCCAAACAAAGCCATACCCGCAAAGCCGAATAACATCGAAACCGGTATGGTGAAAACCACGATCAGGGCCGCCCGGATATTTCCAAGAAACAACAGCAGTATGGCTGCCACGAGGGCGACAGCTTCCAGCAGATTGCGTGAGACGGTCTCGATCGTTCCGTCGATGACGGTCGACTGGTCATAGAACGGGATCGCCTGCACGCCAGGCGGAAGACGCAGGCCGGCGATGCGCGCTTTGACGCGGTCGATCACGCGGTGGCTGTTTTCTCCTTTCAGCATGATCGCCATCCCGGACACAGTCTCGCCCTTGCCATCACGCAAAGTGGCGCCTTGTCTTGGCAGCGCGGATGGGTAGATTCGGGCGATATCGCGGACGAGCACGGCGGTCCCGTTCCGCTCCAGCAACACGACTGCGCCGAGGTCATTAACATCACGTGTCCGACCCAGACCGAGAACCGTATATTGCTCACCAGAATGTTCGATAAACCCGCCACCGAAGTTGGCGTTGTTTGCTTTCAGGCGCTCGTACACGTCGCGGAGCGTGATGCCGAAACGAGTCAGGGCAAGCGGATCTACTTCGACTGTGTAGACCCTTGTCTCCCCGCCCCAGGTACTGACCTCGTTTACTCCGCGAACAGTCCGCAGCTGTGTCTTGATCTGCCAGTCATGCAGCGTCTTGCGGTCCATCAAGGACAAACCGCCGCCTTCGATGGTGTATTGATAGACTTCGCCAAACGCGGTTGCGAGAGGACCAAGTGTCGGCTCCAGGCCTTCCGGGATGCGTGTCCTTGCTTCCCGCAAACGCTCGTTCACGATCTGACGGGCGAAGTATGAATCGACGGAGTCTTCAAAAACGATCGTGACCATCGATAGGCCGAGCTTGGAGATCGAGCGAATTCCCTCGGTCTTCGGCAGGCCCATCAGCGAAGTTTCTACGGGATAGGTGACCAGTTGCTCGACCTCTGTC
>JACMLA010000430.1 GCA_014379815.1 Bryobacteraceae bacterium
ACGTCGGACGCTGATGGAACCGGGCGTACCTGCATTCACGCCTGGAATCAATTGCGCGAGCTGCACGAAATTCCGACCGTTCAGGGGCAAATCTGCGATTTTGGCTGCGTCGATAACAGTCCCGACGGTGGAGGTTTCGGTCTGCAATAGCGCTGCCGAAGCCTCGACATTAACGGTCTCCGAAACTTCCCCTACGTTCAAGGCAAAATCCAGTCTTGCTGTCTGCTGTACCTGCAGGGTCACCCGATCGACTCGCGAAGACTGGAAGCCTTGCAAGGTCGCTGTGACTGTGTAATCACCAGCTGCCAGGAACGGCAAACTGTATCCCCCGCCCTCATCTGTCTTTACTTCGCGCTGCGCATTGGTCGCGACATTGGTAGCGCGCACGGTGACATTGGGCATGATGGCGCCGGTTGAATCCGTCACGGTGCCAAGAAGTGTAGCGGTGGTCTGTTGCGCCGGAACTGGAAGCGCGGCGAAGCACAGAAGAACAACCCCAGATAGCCTTGCCAACATGGGCGCGATTATATTAATTCCGGGCGTCGGATGGGTTGCTGATATTTTCCTGTCACGTCACCTGTAACCATGCCACAGGAGCGGCGTATTCTTCTGTGTGGAAAGCACAGGAGCGCTTACGATACCCGGCAAGGTCGACCTGCTTCAGGGAACACTGGACATCATGGTCTTGCAGACGCTGTCTGCAATGGGAAGTCAGCACGGATATGGAATTGCTCGCCGCATTGAACAGGTTAGCGGCAATCAGGTGCTGCTGAATCAGGGAACGATCTACGCGTCGTTGATTCGCTTGCAGCAGCGCGGCTGGATCTCAGGAGAATGGGGCACCTCGGAGAACAATCGCAAAGCACGGTTCTATACCTTGACTAAGAAAGGCCAGAAGCAACTGGCAGCAGAAACGGCGCAGTGGCACCGCATCGCCAACGTGATGACACGGATTCTGGCGTGGTCGGAGGGTGACACGAAATGAGTATTGGAACCTTGCTGGCCAAGCTAATCGCTGTGTTTCAGAAACCGAAACTCGACAGGGAACTGGACGAGGAACTCGAGGCTCATCTGCAACTCTGCACGGAGGAGAATGAGAAGCGCGGGATGTCTCCGGGAGAGGCCCGGCGCGCTGCGATGATCAGCCTGGGGGGAGTGGAGCCGGCGAAGGAGCTGCACCGGGACAGCCGGGGGTTGCCGTTCCTTGAAGTCTTGCTGCAGGATCTGCGGTTCAGCTTGCGGACCCTGAAGCGGGATGCCTCATTTACTGTCTTTGCAATTCTGATTATCGGTCTTGGCACGGGGGCCAGTTCTACAGTATTCAGTTTGTTCAACACCGTGCTCCTGCGTCCGCTGCCCTTTCACCAGTCGCAAGAACTGCTCTGGATCGCCAATGGAGGTGAGTCGGGACTGTCAGGGCAGACTACTCAGGTCGGCCATCTCGTCGACCTTAAGGAACGGAATCACTCTTTCGCCGATATAGGCGCTTACTTTGCATTTTACGAAGCCGGCGATATCAAGTTAAGCGGAACAGGGGAACCGGAGCGGCTAACCGGTGTACCGGTGACAGAAAATTTCTTCTCTGTGCTCGGCGTGAAGCCTCTGAGCGGCCGATTATTTACACCCGAAGAGTGCAGGTGGCAGGGACCGGCAGCGATCTTACTAAGCCATCAGTTCTGGGTTCGCCGTTTTGCATCCGATTTCTCGGTAGTTGGACGGACACTAATACTAGACGATCGTCCCGCTGTCGTCGCCGGAGTATTGCCGGCATCATTCGACTTTGCCGCGAGCTTCGCGCCGGGTCAGCGAATCGACATCTTCCGTCCGTTCCCCCTCGCGTTCCAGACCAACCGGCAGGGAAATACTCTTGCGATAATCGCCCGCCTGAAGCCGGGAGTGAGCTTCGGGGATGCCGGAACTGAAATTCGCGTATTTGCTGAACGAATTGCCAAAGAACGTACTGACCGCAACGACTTCCGCCCTGTTGTTACGACTCTGCAGGATCATGTCAGCGGGTCGTTCCGCGCGCCTATCGTATTGCTGGCATCTGCTGTAGGTGTGCTGATGCTGATCGTCTGTGCGAACCTGTCGAACCTGCTGCTGGCACGGACGCTGGCGCGACAAAAAGAAATAGCGATCCGGGCCGCTCTCGGGGCTGGCAGAAGCCGCTTGATAAGTCAGGTTCTGACCGAGAGCTTTGTGCTCTCCAGCGGTGGAGCTCTGCTGGGGCTGATCCTCGCGCTCGCTGGTACGTTTCTGCTCTCGCGGACCAACGCTTTCAGTATTCCGCTGATCGATCATCTGCAGGTTGATGCGCGGGTGCTTGGTTTTTCGCTTGCGACTGCAATCTTGACCGGACTTCTGTTTGGACTGACCCCTGCCTTTCACGTCTCGACACTCGCGCCGAATCGCGCCTTGAAAGAAGGATCCCGCGGCTCGACTGGAAGCAAGGGTAGGGAAACTCTTCGCAGTCTCATGGTTGTCGCGGAAATTGCGTTTGCCTGCGTGCTTCTGATTGGTGCCGGCCTGCTAACCAGAAGCCTCCTCCACGTAATGCAGACTGATCCTGGCTTTCGTCCGGAAACTGCCGTTACGATGCGCATCGACCCCAGCGCGAACTACGCGACACAGGTCAAGCGAAATGCCTATTTCAACGAAGTATTGCAGCGTGTCGCCTCAGCTCCCGGCGTGACGGCGGCGGGGATTACGGATTCCCTTCCACTCGGGTCCAACCGTTCCTGGGGTGCCGGGGCAAAAGGAGTCGTTTACCCCAGAGGCCAATATCCGAACGCGTTTGTGCGGATCGTTAGCGACGGCTATCTAGACGCCATGGGAATCAGGATCCGCACCGGTCGCGATCTTACGCCGACCGACTCACTCACAGCAGGGAGAACGATTCTGATCAATGAGACTCTTGCGCGGACGCTTTGGCCCGGCGACAATCCCATTGGCAAAGTTGTCGACTTGGATGGCGGACGCGAGGTCGTAGGCGTTGTTCACGATGTACGTCACCTGGCTCTGGAAAAAGAATCGGGTTCGGAGATGTATCTTCCAATCCGGCAGACCGATGATTACTCGTCCGTCGATCTGGTTGTGAGAGGGACGCAATCGTCCGCGGATCTTGCTGCTGCCGTGCGAACGGTGCTCAGTTCGATTGATCCCGGCTTGCCGGTAAGAGAGTACCGAACGATTCAGGAACTGGTAGACAGATCCGTTTCGCCCCGAAGATTCTTCGTATTCCTGCTGGTAGCTTTTGCCGGATTCGCGCTGGTGCTGGCCTCGCTTGGTATCTACGGAGTGGTGTCTTACGGGGTG
>JACMLA010000431.1 GCA_014379815.1 Bryobacteraceae bacterium
ACACGGACTTGCAGGGATATTCCCGGTGCTGGCACTGTCAGCACTATTTACGACGGCGGCGCTGGGCGATGAGCACGAGAAGAAGCCGATGAAGGCCGCCGGCAAAGAGATGTCGATGACGGGCTGCCTCAATAAGGGCGAGATGGAAAACCACTACGCGTTTTCCGATCAAAAGACTGGGAAGAAGATGACCGTCACAGGGTCTCCTGACCTTTCCAAACATGCAATGAACCATACGGTCAAGCTCACGGGCAGCCGCGCCGCCAAAGTCTTCAATGTGACGATGGTCGAGCATGTGTCGCCCACCTGCGAAGCCGCGCACGGCGACGCCAAGCACTAACATTTAGGGCGGGTCCGTTTGCGTTCCCGCTCGTTCCTCTCTCATCCGCTGCAATGCGGATTCCAGCTCGGCGGTGATCTGGTCGGGATCCCTGCCTTCCGCGTGGATCATAATCCCAAATTGGACGGATGCTTTACCCCGGCGAGGCCATCTTGAAGTCTTGTGAAGAATTCGGTGCAAGCCTTCAATGTGCACGAGAACCAACGGAACACGGAGCTTAGCCGCAAGCAGAGCGGCCCCAGGATGGAAACGGCTCAGCTCCCCCGCATCCGTCATCCTCCCCTCCGGGAAAATCAGAATGCTGCAGCCTTTGTCCGCCAATGTCCCAGCATGACGAAGAGCTTCCCGTGTCCCTGTTCCGCCTTTGGCAATGGGAAAAGCGCCGAAGAAGAGTGACGCGAGGCCGAATAACATCGCTTTTTGAAACCGTTGAAAGGGTGCCTGGGCATCGAAGAATTCTCGGGCCATAGCGGGTGCCAGGCGATAGCGGAACCTCGCAGGCAGCGCCAGCAAAATCGCCGGGCCATCTAAGTGACTTTGGTGATTCGCGGCGAATACGCAGACCGTCCGGTGTCCCGGCAAGCTATCAAGTCCCTGAACTTGCAATCGAATGAAGAGCCGAGCCAAGGGCAGGATCAGAGTCGGCAAGCTCACTCTGCGTACGAATCTCGCCCACGGGCTCCAGGGCCAATCCGGCAAGTCTGCTGAAGTGCCGGGCACGGAAAATTGAGCCGTTGAAACGAGGCGGTCGAGATCTGCGACAGTGGACGCCGTTTGAAACAGGGCTTCCGGGAGGACCATCTCGAAACGCTGCTCGAGAGAGGTCATGAGCTCAACCCGGTCGAGTGAACTCAGCGTCAGATCGTCCAGCGATGTCTCGCCGGTTAGCGAACGGCCTGGAGCAAACCGCGCGAGGATTGACGCGAGCGCTCCCTGCGATTCCAGAGTGTTTGGCCTAGTCCGGTTCCCAAGCCACAACCGAACGTCGCCCCGCTTCAACTTGCGGGTGCCTTCCGTTCTGGGAAGGCTTTGTGAGGGCCACTCGGAAACGTGCCGAATCTGCTGATGCCGCTCCAGTTTACGATTCGCTTGAACAATGACTTCGCTCGGGTCAACTCCAGCCTCCAGCACAAGCACCGCGTGAACGCTTTCCGCCGCCCCTGAGCGCTCAGCCACCACTGCGGATTCGCGCACTCCGTCGATCCCGTCGA
>JACMLA010000432.1 GCA_014379815.1 Bryobacteraceae bacterium
CGCATCTTTACCAAGTGGGGTTTCAAGGAAATCCTCGAAAAGCGGGCGGCGACAATACTCCAACCCGACGTGTGCTACGCGGGAGGCATAACGGAGCTGAAGATCATCGCTGGGATGGCGGAAGCCTACTATGCTCCTCTGGCGCCCCACAATCCTCAGGGACCCTGTTCCCTTGCGGCGAGTCTTCAGATTGCCGCATCGATTCCTAACTTCCTGATTCAGGAGCGAGGTGATAATGAGCACGCGGACCTGCTGGCAAAGCCTCTACCCCCAGTCACCAAAGGTTATCGGCCCTTGTTGACCGACCCAGGGCTAGGGATCACCATTGACGAGAACAAGCTAATGTCTCAGGTAGGAGAGCCGAGGCCCTATACGACGCGTTTCGATCCCGACGATGGCTCAGTCGTTGACTGGTAACGCGAGCTAAATCGCGTAGTCTTCAAGGAACACACGAGCATCGCGCATACCTACGAACACCAGGTCGCCTTGCTGGAAGCGTAAGTGTCTGTGCTGCTCGTGTGTGATCTCGACCTGAATCGTCTCGCCAGCGTCGCTCAACACCTCCACCTTGACCACCGGTCCTGCGGTCTGGATGCGTGCCACTCGTCCCTGTATCGTTGGTTTACCGGAAGCCTCAGTGCGAAGCTCGAGCTCATGAGGCCGCACGAAAATCTGTGCCGTCGCGCCCTCCTTGCTGTCCCCTTCAGCGACCAGAGTCCAGTCTTCGCCGTTCTCTCCGCCGAGCCTCCCACGAAAGAGATTCACATTGCCGAGGAAGTCCATCACGAACGACGATGCGGGGTGGTGAAACACTTCATCCGGCGTCCCAACCTGCTCGATACGCGCCTGGTTCATAACCACGATTCGATCCGCGACTTCGAGTGCTTCTTCCTGATCGTGAGTGACGAGAACACTGGTGACGTGCATCTCATCGTGAAGATTCCGAAGCCAGCGGCGTAATCCCTGGCGGACTTTCGCGTCGAGAGCACCGAAGGGCTCGTCAAGCAGCAGGATCTTCGGTTCGATCGCCAGCGCGCGTGCCAAAGCGACCCTTTGTCGCTGGCCGCCCGACAGCTGCGATGGAAAGCTGTAGGCGAAGTTCTCCATCTGGATCAACTGAAGAAGCCGGAAGACTTTGTGGCGAATGTCATTAGTGGAAGGACGCTGGTGCTTTGGCCGGACACGCAGACCGAACGCAATGTTCTCGAACACGGTCATGGTCCGAAACAAAGCGTAGTGTTGAAACACGAATCCAACCTGTCTCTGCGCAGGACGGGCTACATCAACCGGTGTTCCGTCGAAGCTGATGGAAGCGCCTGGGCGAGGGTCTGGCAGTTCGAGGCCGGCGATGATTCGAAGGAGCGTTGTCTTCCCTGATCCGGAGGGGCCAAGGAGAGCCATCAACTCGCCATCCCGGATATTCAGGCTCACGTCCTGCAGGGCGACGAACTTCCCAAATGTCTTGCGGATGTGTTGCAGCTCAATGCTCATGCAGGCCTCTCCGAAGCTTCCGGCCGGTGCCTCAGGCGCCACTCGAGGACATTCTTCGCGGCAATCGTCAACATGGCGAAAATCGTCAGGACAGAAGCGACGGCAAAGGCGGCCGTGAAGTTGTATTCGTTGTAGAGGATCTCGATGTGAAGCGGCATGGTTGTTGTGCGGCCACGAATGTGACCCGAGACCACTGAGACAGCTCCGAATTCGCCGATTGCGCGAGCATTCGAAAGTACGATCCCGTATAGCAGCGCCCAGCGTATCTTAGGGATCGTGATTCGCCAGAATGTCTGCCAACCGCTTGCGCCGAGAATGATGGCGGCCTGTTCTTCCTCGCTGCCTTGTTCCTGCATCAGGGGAATTAGCTCTCGGGCTACAAATGGGAAGGTCACAAATATCGTCGCCAGCACAATTCCCGGAAGTGCAAAAATTACGGGAAATCCGTGCGAGACGAACCATGGCCCAAGCCAGCCTTGCGCCCCAAACAGCAGCACGTAAATCAAACCGGAGATCACAGGCGAGATTGCAAAGGGCAAGTCAATCAAGGTAAGCAGCACGCTTCGCCCGGCGAACTCAAATCTTGCGATAGTCCATGCGGCGGCAAGTCCGAAAAAAGCGTTCAAAGGAACCGCGATAGCGCTCACAAGAAGCGTCAGCCTGACTGCGGACAATGCTGCGGGATCCGACAAGCTCTTCAGGTAGAGTGCCGACCCCCGCCGAAGTGCCTCAGCGAATACCGTGATCACAGGAAGCACCAGCATCAGGAGAACAAACACCATCGCGATTCCAATAACCAGCCAGCGGCCAGCTCCGTTGCTTCCCCGGATTCGGGGCCTGGCTGCAGGCGCAGCACCGTTCACACCGCTCTCCCATACCGGTGGCTGTTCCACCTTTGCAGGATGTTGATTACCAGCAGCAGAACAAAAGACGTAACCAGCATCACCGCGGCGATAGCAGTCGCCCCTGCATAGTCGTACTGTTCCAGCCTCGTCACAATCAGGAGGGATGTGATTTCCGTACGCATCGGCATATTGCCCGAGATGAAAATGACGGAACCGTACTCGCCCAGCGCGCGTGCGAATGCAAGGGCGAATCCGGTGGACAACGCCGGCAGGAGGGCAGGGAAGATGACGCGCACAAAAGTCTGGAAGCGGGTTGCTCCGAGGCTTTCCGCAGCTTCTTCGAGCTCTGGCTCCAGGTCTTCGATAGCCGGTTGCAGCATACGGACCACGAACGGAAGGCCTATAAATACAAGAGCAATCGTTATCCCCAGGGGAGTGTAGGCAGCCTTGATGCCGATGCGGGCAAGCATGCTTCCAATGAAGCCGGTAGGGCCGTAGATCGTCGTGAGTACGATTCCCGACACTGCCGTTGGAAGAGCGAAAGGAATGTCGACCAGACTGTCGACG
>JACMLA010000433.1 GCA_014379815.1 Bryobacteraceae bacterium
CCCTGGGGCGCCGTGAGGGCACGACTCTCTTCATGACGCTTCTCGCAGCCTACAACGTGCTGCTTTACAAGTATTCCGGACAATCCGATCTGGTTGTTGGCACTCCCGTTGCTGGCCGAACCCGGCCCGAGACAGAAGCTTCAATTGGATTCTTCGTCAATACCCTCGCCCTGCGAACTTCGCTTGCAGGAAACCCCACCTTTCGATCGGTCCTCGCCCGTGTGCGGGATACGGCACTCGGCGCGTACGCCCACCAGGATTTGCCATTCGAACGACTCGTGGAGGAGTTACAGCCGGAACGCGACTCCAGCTGGTCTCCTCTTTTCCAGACGCTGTTCACTTTGCAGACATCGACCTCACTCGCGTGGGAACTCAACGGACTGCAAGTCGAAACAGATTTCACAGGGACTCCAACAGCCAAGTTCGATCTTTCGCTAGCTATCACCAATGGCGAGATTGTTCAAGGAGTGCTTAACTACAGTACCGACTTATTCGACGAAGCCTTTATCTTACGAATGGCAGTGCACTTCCGCCAGGTGCTGGATTCGCTCGCGTATCATCCTGACACAAAGATCGAAGATGTCTCGATCACAACCGCAGCTGAGCGAATCCAGGCAATACAAGAATGGAATCAGACGGCAACTGAATACCCACGGGATCTCACCCTTGTTGAACTGTTTGAACAGAGAGCACAATCCAGTCCCGACGCAGTCGCGATCGAAGACGATTCTGCGGTTCTGACCTATGGCACTCTTGATCTCGAGTCTAATCGGGTTGCTCACTACCTGCGATCCCTCGGAGTTGGTCGTGAGACTGCAGTCGGGGTGTGTCTGGAGCGTTCCCCCGCCACCCTTGTTGCAATTCTTGGTGTGCTGAAATCAGGCGGAGCATACGTCCCGCTCGACCCCGATCATCCAATGGAGCGCAAGCTGCTGATGCTGAACGACACGCAAGCAAAACTCTTGCTTACGCGCACGGAGCTAGCGCCTTCACTTCAGAATCTGGACAAGCCGCTGGTGTGTATCGACGCTCCAGGCCTGCTCGATACTCATCCCACGACTCCTCCCGACAAAGTCAACCACCCCGAAGATCTCGCCTATGTCATGTATACTTCCGGATCAACTGGCAGACCGAAAGGAATCGCCGTGGCCCACCGGGGTGTGTCACGACTGGTTCTGCAGACCAACTATATCGAGTTTGGCCCGGATGACCGGATCGGAATGGTTTCCAATCCGGCCTTCGATGCTTCGACCTTTGAGATCTGGGGTGCACTTCTCACCGGTGGGGCGCTCGTCGTAATCCCTTCCGAGATCGTGCTCGCGCCGAAAGACTTTGCGAAGGTTCTTAGGAAGCAGCGGATCTCGACGATGTTCCTGACCGCAGCGGTTTTTCGTCAGACCGCCTGCGAGGCACCGGATGCCTTTCAGCTAATGACAAACCTGCTTGCGGGTGGTGACATCGTTGACGGAGCCTCGGTAAGATCTGTGGTCCGCCATGGCAGACCACGAAGGCTCGTTAACGGGTACGGTCCAACAGAAAACACAACATTTAGCTGCTGCTACGAGGCATGCTCTATAGGTGACACCGATCTGTCCATTCCGATCGGGCAGCCTATCGCTAATTCGACGGCCTACATACTCGATGGTCATATGCAGCCCGTTCCGCCGGGAATAGTGGGCGAGCTATATGTAGGCGGCGACGGACTAGCGCGCGGATATGTGAACCGCCCGAATCTTACAGCAGAGACTTTCCTCCCTAATCCCTTTGCTACGGGTCTCCGGTTGTATCGTACCGGGGACCTCGCGCGGTACCAATCTGATGGCACCATCGAGTTTCTTGGCCGAGCCGATCAACAGGTAAAGATCAGGGGTTTCCGAATCGAACTGGAAGAAATACATGCTGTGTGCTCGCGCCATCCCGGGGTCCGGCAGGTAGCGGTAGTCGTTCGGGAAGACGAGCATGGGAACAAGTACCTCGTCGCTTACGTCGTTCCCTCGGTGGGACACTCCCTCGACGTGTCGGACCTCCGATCCCATCTGGCGCGCCAGCTGCCCGGCTACATGATTCCAAATGCAATCGTCGAGCTAGCGGAATTGCCTCTGAACTCCAATGGCAAGCTGGATCGCCGCGCTCTGCCTTTGCCCGTTAGACTTTCTGCAGGTGGTCCGTTCGTTGGGCCAAGAACTGCTTCGGAAGAAGCGATTGCAGCGATCTTTGCCGAAGTGCTCCGCGTTAACCCGGTTGGGGTTCACGACAACTTTTTTGAGCTGGGAGGTCACTCCCTTTCGGCGATGCAGGTTGTATCCCGGCTGCGTTCTCTCTTCAATCGGGAACTGCCCTTACGAGCACTCTTTGAAGCGCCAACGGTGGCGGGCCTAAGTGATCGCCTCCATTATGCGGCCCACACGAGCCAGGCTGATCCGATCACGCGAGCTACTCACAACGCGGCCCCGCCGGCATCCTTCGCTCAGCAGCGTCTTCTGTTCCTGCAGGAATTCGACTCGGCCAGCGGGCAATACAACGTTTCGTTGACGCTCCGACTCAAAGGTTCGCTCTCGGTCCACGCCCTATCTCAGGCATTGGAGGAGATTGCGCGACGACATGAGGTGCTGCGAACGCACTTCAAGATTTCGGATAGCAACGTTGTTCAGATAGTATCCGACCCTCCGTCTCTCGACATCCCTCTCATCGACTTAAGCGATCTACCAGAACCGGCCCGGCGCGTAAGTCAGAATGAGATCGTCAGTTCTGACGTCAGACGAGCCTTCAATCTTGTCACAGGGCCAGTCTGGCGACAGGTTCTGATCCGTTTGGCCGACGAGGACCATTGCCTCGTCCTCACGGCGCATCATATCGCGATTGACGGCTGGTCTTTGAGCGTACTTGGACACGAACTGGCATCGCTGTATGACGCATATCTTTTGAACAAGCCCTCTGCGCTTCCCGAACTGCCGGTTCAGTACTCGGATTACGCGGTTTGGCAACAAACCTATCTGAAGGACGAGCCTTTGCTGCGGCAGCTGGACTACTGGACGGAGCAGCTAAACAACGTACCCGCAGCTCTTGAGCTGCCAACTATTCGGCCTCGGCCACCAATCCGATCCGACCTGGGTGCGAGTCATTCCTTTCACGTTCCTGCGTCCGTAATCACGAGCCTCAAGGCAGTATGCCGGGAAGAGAACTCGACACTGTTCATGGCCTTGTTGGCGGTCTACAATCTGCTACTCTTCCGCCACACAGGGCAAACGGATCTTCTGGTAGGCACGCCCGTTGCCGGTCGCGGACGGAGGGAAATCGAGCAGTCTATCGGGTTCTTCGTGAACACGCTTGTCCTGCGAGGTGACGTTTCGGGCGACCCTACATTCCGCCAACTGCTGGCCCGTAGCAGAGCCACCGCTCTCGATGCTTACTCGAACCAGGATGTTCCAGTGGAACGCCTGGTCGAGGAACTGGCTCCGCAACGCGATCTAAGCCGGCCCGCTCTGTTTCAGACTATGCTCGTCTTACAGAACACACCGACTCTGGAGTGGCAATTACAGGGGCTACACGTCACTGTGGAATCCTCGCCCGTTCAAACGTCCAAGTTTGACCTCACACTTTTGATGAGCGAGAAGCCGGATGGGCTCGACGCCAGCTTCGTCTACTCTACCGAGCTTATTGGGCCCGACTACATCGGGAACATGGCAGGGCACTTCGTCCGTTTGCTTTTCAGTTTCGTTGAGCAGCCAGACCAACGCTGTAGCCAGGCTCAAATGTTGAGCGAGTCCGAGTTGCAGGACCTGCACCGCACCAACTATGCGTCCCACGCTGCTACCACTTCTCTGGCCGACCTGTTCGCGAGGCAAGTAGAACGCACACCTGATGCTCAGGCCCTTTCCTATGAAGGTCAGATAATGACCTATCGGGAACTGGATCTGAGGTCCAGCCACTTTGCTGCCACCCTGAAACTGCAAGGTGTTGGTTGCGAGTCGATCGTGGCAATACCTTCCGAACGAACCCCGGGCACCGTCGTCGCGATCCTCGGTACCCTAAAGGCTGGCGCCGCATACGCGCCCTACGATTCTTCTCAGCCACCGGAACGCTTGCGAACGATCCTTGAAGATCTGGGGGCCGCAATCACACTGGAGTATGCAGATGTGTCCGCGCTCGAAAGGACCACTCCTGATGCCTTTTTACCGGTGTCCAACCAGCGGTCGGAGCCATCCAGTCTTGCCTATGTCCTCTTCACGTCGGGCAGTACCGGACGCCCCAAAGGGGTAGCAGTCGAAAACCGTCAGATTGTGAACTATGTACTTGGCGTTTCCTCAGTAGCGAATTTCGCCAGCGGAGATTCCTTTGCGCTGATCCAGCCCTTGCATGTAGATGCATCAGCCACGTTCCTGTTTGGGGCGTTGTGTAACGGCGGATGCCTCCACATCCTGGGCGACGAGCAAGCGGGGGTCGCTGAGACACTTGCTGGCTACGTTGAGCAGCATCGTATCGACCACCTTAAGGCAGCTCCGTCACACCTGATGACGCTATGGAATTCGTTGCAGCGGCCCGAATCGCTCCTTCCACGAAAAAGCCTGTTCGTTGGCGGCGAACCTGCGCGCCTCGACTGGTTGAATCGTATCAAAGCGCAACGCGTAGATCTGGAGATCTTCAATCAATATGGACCAACCGAGACGACCGTGGGTGCGACGATATGGCGTCACGAAAACGCGACGGAACCTTGTGATGCCAACGTTGCGTCCCTCGGCCAGCCAATTCCAGGAGTCGATGTGTACCTTCTGGATATCGATGGCAACCCAGTCCCGGCAGGCGTTACAGGAGAGCTCTGTATAGGAGGCGCCAATGTTACTCGCGGCTATCTTGGAAATCCCACAGATACTGCTTTGCGATATCTGCCAAACCCTTTCTCTGGTACTGCTGGCGACAGACTGTACTGCACAGGCGACCTCGCGAAACGTTCTGCCAGTGGGAATCTCGAGTTCCTCGGCCGACGAGATAACCAGGTTAAGATTCGTGGCTATCGGGTAGAACTCGGGGAGATCGAGAGCGCTCTTGGGTCGATAGCGAACGTAAGGGAATGTGCCGTCGGACTGGCAGGAAGCGACAAGATTCTAACCGCCTATCTTTGTTGGAAGGACAACTCGCAGGCCAGCTTTCCGGAGGTCCGGGAGACCTTGCGAGCCAGGATTCCCGAGTACATGGTTCCGG
>JACMLA010000434.1 GCA_014379815.1 Bryobacteraceae bacterium
AGCCTGGTGGCGGATCTCAGTCTGGACAAAGAAGCGCTGACGACGGTGATCCGAAAAAACGGCTGGAGCTTGTGAGCGCCCGGCGGGATGTTGCGCTCGTCATGGCCGAGCATGCGCTCGGAGAGCGTTACGCTTGCAGGCTCCTGGAAATAGACCGCTCGACGTACCGGTATGAGCCGCGGCCGGACAGAAACGCAGAGTTGCGTGAGG
The DNA here is from genome assembly GCA_014379815.1 of Bryobacteraceae bacterium. The sequence continues at coordinate 211 of JACMLA010000434.1, forward strand.
CACTGTTATTGCTGGCACGGCAGAAACCGCGCTATGGCTATCGCCGCTTGTGGGCCCTGCTAGTGCGGCAGGGGTGGGAGGTGGATGTAAAGCGGGTTCAACGGCTGTACAAAGCCGAGGGGCTGATGGTACGGCGGCTGAAGCGAAAGCGGCTGTCGCGAACCGTAGCGGCGAACCCGCGGCTGGGGCGGCCGAACCAGGAGTGGGCCATGGACTTTGTTTCCGACGCCCTGGCGACAGGGCGGGCGCTTCGGACGTTCACGCTGATCGACAGCTACACCAAAGAATCACTGGCGATTGAAGTCAATACCGGCATTTCCAGCCGCCAGGTGATGCGAGTCCTGGAACGGGTGATTGAACAACGCGGCGTGCCCGGTTCCATTCGGTGCGACAACGGCCCGGAATTCACTAGTCTGTACTTCGTGGAGTGGTGCAAAGAACACGGTATTACTGTGCTTCATATTCAACCTGGAAAGCCGGTGCAGAACGGTCATGTCGAAAGCTTCAACGGAAGATTCAGGGACGAGTGCCTGAACTCCAACTGGTTCGTGAATCTGGCTGATGCGCGGCGAAAGATCGAGGCCTGGAGGAAGGAGTACAACTACGTTCCATACTGCCCCACCTCGCTATGTGCTTGAAAACTGAAGAGTGCTCTGATTGTTGGATGGTATCGCGGCTCGTTTGCCGCCTTGTAGGGCGCGTCGGGTGAGCCGTTGAGCTGCTTCCGTTATCAGTTCCTGACGTTGAATGAGCCAGGGTCCGTCGTGCAGGGGATGCTCTGCACGAAATTCTCCGGCCTCGATGGCGAGCCGTACAGTCCTGGGGCTTACCTGAAGAAGTGCTGCGGCTTCGGTGAGATTCATCCAGCCATTCGCCTGCTTCTGTTCCATGCTGAAGCAAGGAATCCGGTGATGACTGCGTAGTGCGGTTACGCGCTCTTTCGTCCAGCGATTGCCACGGCCGGTTTTGTGTCCATTGCGATTGAGAACGCCAGCAATCACGTCGTCGTTGCAGATATTAGCAAGTTGTGAAACCGCTTCGACAACAGTCTTGTCCGTATGGCCATTGTTGAATCCGCGCCGTCGCCGAGGAACTCGCACCTCAGTGTGCAAGCCGCCCTTCCAATGAATCACGAGAATGATTTCGCCCGCGCTGCTTTCCACATCGGCGACTACTTCCTGAATCAACGTGCGGACAATCCGTTTTTTCAGGCTTGTGTCGCTTGATGGGTCATTCCATACGCGGTCCAGTTGATCAGCCAAGCCTGCGAACTCGTCTGGCAGAACAGCAGCATGCTCCTTGTTCAAGCCATGCGCATGTATGCGGGATTCGATGTCTCGCATGCGTTCGAGCGCCTGATTCCAGCGCCGTTCCAATTCGCCGGAAACCAGACGATTTTCTGGATCGGAAGCATCGTATTGTCTTTGCGCCCGCTGCGCGGCATACCGTGCCGCCTCCAGATCGCGTTCCAAGGCGGCGAGCGCATCCTGGTCGTGCTGTCTCTGTTCTCTGCCGGCCAGCAGGGCTGCTTCGATTGCAGCTGGCTGCACCACAGCTAGAACCTGCTTCCCGATCGCCTCATCCACTGGAACGCCTCCAAATGCAATGCATCGTGGTTCGCCGTGATCGAGCCAGCCACGATTGCATGTATAGCGTAGGACTTCATGCTGGCTTCCTGTATACCGTATCGTCAGCTTACGACCACAGCGCCGGCACCGCAAGAGGCCAGTCAGTAGACCTGCGCCCCGCTTCGGTGCGCCTGGGTGGTCCCCGCCAGACACATTCTCGCGAACGGCTCTGCGAATGAACTCACTCTCCTCCCAACTGATGTAGCCCTCATGTGCGTTCGGAATCAAAGCGATCCATTGCTCACGCGGTTTACGCCGGGCGCGATGGCGCGGTTCTCCGTTCTCATAATGCAGCACGTGTTCGGTCTTGCCATAACAATAGGCTCCCCCGTAAACAGGGCTGGTGATCAGGCTGTACACAGACCGATAGGAAGGACGTCTCCAGAAAAGCTCGCCGCGGTGCGTTTGCGTTGGCAGTTCGAGTTCGTGCTCCAGAAACCACAGCAGTGTTTGCCGTACCGTCCCCAGTTCGCGAAATTTTCGAAATACAAGCGAGATCGCCTCCTGCACACGCCGGTCTGGATGCTTCTCCAGCCGCTGCTCTTCGGTTTTGATATAGCCTACGGGAGCCGTGATGAGCAGTTCTCCGCGTTTGGCCTTTTCATGGCGGGCTTCCACCGAACGTTGACGCAGCAGGTCCAGTTCGTATTCGTTTAAGCTGCCCTTCAGTCCGAGCAAAAGACGGTCGTTGCTTTGTCGGGGCGCATACACCGTCTCTTGATCGATCAGCACTGTATCTACGATGCGGCAAACTTCCACCAGTTGCTGCCACTCCCGGCTGTTCCTCGCAAAGCGCGACACCTCGCGTGCCGCAACGGCTCCAACCTTTCCTAGACAGACTTCGGCCACCATGCGTTCGAAACCCGCTCGTGCCACTGTGCCTGCCGCCGACCTGCCTAAATCGTCATCAATCACTTCCACGTCGCGCCAGCCCAAGTCATGAAGGCGCTTCTGCATGGCGTATTGCAGTTTTTGGCTTTCCAGGTTATGTAAGACCTGGTACGCCGATGATTGACGAACGTAGAGAATCGCCTTCCGTTCCAGATGGTGCTGCTTGAACTTTTCACTCATGACAGCCCTCCAGATCCTTGGCGACGGACGTCTCTCGCTCGGCGTACTGGCGCAGCAGACGGGCTAGAAGGGACACTACTTTGGGGTTCATCTCGCGAGGTAGCTGCGGGATCCATGTCACGGTTGGAAATAGCCCCAGTTGTCCTGTTACTGGGTCCTTGGCTCTGTGCATCAAGACCTCCGAACACGATAGATTGATGCTGCGCTTCTATCACATCCAAAGCGGTCTGCAGTGTTCTGCCCAGCGAACGCAGTGCGTCAACAGACACACTCGCGGCGGATCCCTGCCTTAGACAACAACACGCAGCACCATCGAACATCCATCTTGGAATCTCGAGTGCTGCGCTCCTATCGTCATCAGCAACCGTGCAGATCAACACGGTCGCGCCCGCCCGGTTCCGCTCTCTATGAATCACCAGCTCACGTCCATACATCGGATGCCAGGGGTAAACTACCTGCGCTTCATCGGTTTTATGGGTTTTGTGTTTGTTGGTTGTACAACTTCGAACGGCCACACCAGGCTTTGGATTACAAAACTCCATCGCAGTTGTTTCCACACTCCAACAAAAGGAAGAAGTCATCGCTATGATGGGGGACGCTGTCCCCCAAACCCCCTGGGATTTACCGCTTTGGACCAGACTGGTCCTGCCTCGGCTTGCAAAGTTTTCCGCTTTGCGTAAAATAAAACTGCTTGCGCGGAGGATAGGGCAATCCAGGGATGGAACCCGAGCGCCGTCGCAAGTCCGGACTGGCGGCGGCCTAAACAGCCGCCTCCCTGTTACCCCCGGTCACCATCTAAGGACGCCCGTTTTTTTGTCCAATCGATGGGGTCCACCTCAGTGTGCCTTGAATCATGGAGGCGGCCGGTCACACCCGCGCGCTTGCGGGTGTTTACCCATGCAGTCTTGATCGTGGTGATTGGCGCTTCGGCAATTCGCCATTGTCTTTCAAGTCGGCAACGGCACGGTGTGAGGCGGCATAAGCATCCAGCGTGATTTTGGCTGGAATTCGTTCGTTCCTCATCGCCTTACGCAGGAACGCTTTGGCTGCATTCACGTCTCGCTTCTGACTCAGGTGGAACTCCACCGTCTTGCCGACCTTGTCGACCGCTCGATACAGGTACTTCCACTCGCCTCGAACTTTCACGTATGTCTCATCCATCCTCCAGGATCCACCCACAGCACGAGCAAAGCGCTTCCACCGCTTCGCGAACTCCGGAGCGTAATGCTGCACCCATCGAAGAATCGTTGTATGGGCAATGCCCAGCCCGCGCTCACTCATCATGGCTACCAGATCTCGAAAGCTTAGTTTGAAGCTCAAGTACCAACGGACGCATAGAACCACGATCTCCTGGTCAAAGTGTCGTCCTTTGAACAGCTCCTCTACAGGCACGAATCGTGACATCTATCCATCATTGACACCCGACCTTCACGTTTGCACCAGAGAGTCTTGTCTCATACAAGATGAGCCTGGGCGAGGGGTTGGTTTCTCACACAAGATGAGCCTGGAGGAGCGAGTCCGCAAGCTGGGAATTGATCGTCAGCATGGAAACAGGACAACGAGTGAGTCTGGAGCAGATTCGGGCATTTCTGGAGGCCAGCGATGGAGTGCAATTCGAGGGCTGCGACCGG
>JACMLA010000435.1 GCA_014379815.1 Bryobacteraceae bacterium
AACGCATACCCCAGCACCACGCCAAAACCTGCAGTATTCGCAATACCCAGAGGCGTAGCGTTCAGGTTCTGAAGATGCACATACCCAAACAGCATGCCGGTTGCTACCAGCGCACCGGTTGGCCCTACCAGCCGCACGACGACCTGAAACCCGTAACCCCGAAAGAGTAATTCCTCACCAATCGCTCCGAACAGCAGCATGATGCTGACGAAAACAAATGTGCCCAGGGTCGGCGCCGCACTTTCATCCCGCACCAGTTCCGCAAGTCCAAGCAGCGCCGGCAGAAAGGTCACCAGCGCGGCTGAAATTGCCCCGAGTCCCGTCCCAATTAACAGGTTGCGACCGGATCCGGCGTGCCATCCGAGCCCGACTGCGGTAAGCGGAAGCCGCTCGAACACGCGTGTTGCCAGACCGTTGGCAGCAAGTGCTGCGCCAAATACCGAACCTGCCGCGCCAATCAGGTAGCCCAGCGTCGATAAAACAAATGCGAATACCAGCAGGCCGATCCACGATACAAAAACGTAGAAGCCCAGCTTGACTCCCAGTCCCAGTTTTTCTTCGGGGACGGTCGCTTCCATGCCTCTACTGCGCCGTTCTCATGCGTACACCCCGCGGGGCCACCGAGACGGGCAGGACCGTCGCACCGGTCTCTTCAATGGAGCGTGTCACCGCCAGTTTCGTGCCCGGCTCCACAAGAAAGAACACGCATCCGCCGCCACCGGCACCACACACCTTAGCTGCTACCGCGCCCGGCTTCTTCGTGACCGAAATCAACCTATCAATCAGATCCGTGGTGATTCCGGGAGCATTCTTGCGCCTGTGCAACCATTCTTCCCGAATGCAGCGGGCTACTTCAGGCCAGTCGGCCTTTTCCATTGCTAGCCGCAGGGCATAAGAAATGGCGGAAATCCGGTCGAAGTTTTTCTGAACCGACTTATCTCCGTCGATGTGCGCTTTGGTTACTTCCCAGTTGTTGATCCCCGAATTGCGGGGCTTGCCCGTGTAGGCCAGAACCACGCGGCTGTTGAAGTCTTCGACATCCACTGCGATTGCTTTGCGCTCGATGCCTGCTTCGGTCAGCTCGATCGCACTGACACCGCCGTACATCGCCGGATAGTAGTCCTGACATCCGGTCGGCACGCGTATAATCTGAGCTTCGATATTCTGCGAGATCTCACGAATTTTCTCGATGTTGTGGCCTGCCCCTGTCAACTTATTCAGAGCACTTGCGATGGTGATGATCAGCGAGGATGACCCGGAGATTCCAGCGCCCGTTGGAGCCTCTGAGTTGGTCGACAACTCAATTCCACTGGTCGGGCGGAAGTAGCGCACCACCCACGCCAGCAACGGCAGCTTGTACTTCTTTGTGGCACGCAATTCATCCAGCGAGGCAAAGGTCTCTTCGCCTTTCTGATCCGCGGACCGCAGAACAATCTGAGAATCCGTCCGGGTCACCACCTCGCAGGACGTATACCGGTCCACAGCGAAATTCACCGTGACTGCATTTGCATGAAACAGGTACAAGGGCCAAATATCCAGGGTTCCGCCAGCGAGGTCTACGCGGCAGGGCGATTGCGCGGTAATCTTCATGAAAGTGTTAGAAGCCTGAGCGTAGCACCGTCATACACTCAGAAACGCACGATGATTTATCTCGAGCAAACGCCCAGCCCAGTCCTCCGCCCATGGGTTCGGACCTTGTGGTACTGCCGGAATCCCCTGCCAGTGACCGGTCGGGAACGCGTGCTACCGAATGGTTGCACTCAGGTTGTCCTGAACCTTGCGCGTAACTTCCTCACCGAGTGCCGGGAGGATGGAACGGTGTCCGGTCGGCTTTCGCACGCGATCGTAGCAGGCACGCGAGCACGTTTCGAGGTGATCGATGTATCCGACACCGAACACCTTGCAGGTGTCGTAATCGAGCCGGGTGGATTCACGGGCCTGTTTGATGAGCGCTGTGATCTATTCTTCGAACAGTCCGTCGCGCTCGATTGCTTGTGGCCCCAGCGAACCATCGTCGAGCGGTTGCTCGAGGCCCCTACACCCGCGGCAAAGCTTGCGACTCTTGATGCTCTGCTGCGCCAGACAATCGGGTCTAAATTGCGCCGTTCTTCTGTCGCCGGTCTCGCAGGGCAGGCGATCCGGGTTTTCCAGACCTCCGAGGCATCGGTCGCGGAGTGCGCCAGGATCACTGGAGTCAGTGAACGCCGCCTGTCTCAGGTATTCCGGGAGGAAGTGGGAGTCCCGCCAAGGCTGTGGTGCCGTATTCGGCGCTTCCAGGGTGCAATTCAAGACATGTATAAAGGTGTCGACGTTCCGTGGGCAGAGCTTGCACTCCGCTGTGGTTACTACGACCAATCGCATTTCATCAACGACTTTCGCGCGTTCTCAGGCATTAGTCCAACAACGTACTCCGTTCTCGACAAGCGCTGGCACAATCACGTTCCACTGCTTTAGTTCCGATTCTTCCAAGCATTCCTGGCCCGGAGAGCACATCATGTGGGCATGACGAATTTCGCTAAAGACTGCAAATCTACAGTAATTCCATGTCTCCGCTATCGCAACGCACTGTCGATGATCGACTGGCTCTGCAAGGCTTTCGGATTCGAGACAAAGGCCGCTTATCCTGGAGCTGGCAACATCGTGAGCCACGCCGAACTGACTTTCGGCAATGGCATGATTATGCTCGGTTCTGTGAACAACGGGACACCATACTCGCAGATGGTCCAGCAACCAGACGAAGCAAGTGGCAAGGAGACACAGACTCCGTATCTCGTAGTCTCCGATTGCGACGCTATCTACGCCTCCGCAAAGGCAGCAGGTGCAGTGATGGTCATAGACCTCGAGACTAAAGATTATGGTGGAAAAGCCTTTACCTGCCTCGATCCTGAAGGCCACGTGTGGAGTATCGGCAGTTACGATCCGTGGGAAGTGCCACCCGCAACAAATTGAAGGCACTTAGCTGAGGTTGACAGCCATACCAACCTATGTGACCCTCGTTCTGTGACCCTGAAAAGCCGCATCCGGACAACCCCGTCGGTCACGATTCTCGTCCTTGAAGGCAACGTAACGCTCGGTGAATCGTCCTCCGCCTTGCGCGACGCGGTCCGCGGAGTGATCGATGCTGGCGTGGGCGACGTTCTCATCGACCTTGGCGGCGTCGATTACATCGACAGCGCGGGCCTGGGCGAACTCATCGGAGCTTATGCGCGGGCACACTCGCGGGGCGTTCGTATGAAACTGCTCCATCTTCAGAAGAAGGTGCGAGGGCTCATGCAAATCACGCGCTTCATTACAGTAATCGAGGTTTACGAAAACGAAGCCGAAGCGATTCAATCATTCCAGGAGGGCGCGAGCAGCGCCACTCCCGCAGGCTAGCCCGGGCTGAATGAACGCCCTCCGACCCGCGCTGTTCCTTGACAGGGACGGCGTAATCAATGAAGACCGTGGCCCTCTACACCGCACCGAGGACTTTCGCTGGGTGCAGGGAGCGCGTGAAGCGATCCACACAGCGAAACGCCTAGGGTATCTCGTTGTCGTTGTCACCAATCAGTCCGGCGTAGCCCGCGGACTCTTCACGGAAGACGACATCGGAAAACTTCACCGCTGGATGCAGAACGAACTGAAGTCCATCGGTGACTCTATCGACACTTTTTACTACTGTCCCCACCTCTTCGAGTCCAGCGCGCTGGCACGTTACCGCATCTCCTGCGATTGCCGGAAACCCGCCCCTGGTATGTTCCTCCAGGCCATTGCCGAGCATGGAATCGATCCCGAAGCCAGCATGGTTATCGGCGACCAGCAGCGCGACCTCGACGCCGGGATCGCGGCCGGATTGGGAGCAGCCTACCTGTTCCACGAATCGCAGAATCTGCACGATTTTTTTCTCGCCTGCCTGACCGAACGCCTCCAAACGTCTTCTGTGCTCTGCACAGGCGACGTCATCCTCGACCGCTTTGTTTATGGCGAGGTCAGCCGGATCTCCCCGGAAGCACCAGTCCCCGTTCTGCATATTCATCGAACGCAATCGATGCTGGGCGGGGCGGGTAATGCAGTGCGCAACCTCGCGTCACTCGGATCCAGTGTGCTTCTGCTGTCAGTTACCGGATGCGACGCCGACGGTGCCGATATCCGAACCTTTTGCACATGTCTCGCCAATTGTGACTCGCACCTGGAAACCGATCCTCTGCGAGTCACATCTGCCAAGATCCGATACGTGGCGCAAGGTCAGCAGCTCCTTCGGGCAGATTCGGAGACGACCGAGACAATCAGTGCTGAAACTTTTTCCCGCCTGGAAGGCCGCTTCCACAAGCACCTCGACGATTGCAATGCCGTGCTCCTTTCAGACTACGCCAAAGGAGTCCTCAACGGAGGCTACGCCACGCGTCTGATCGCAGCCGCAAAGGCCCGTAACCTTCCGGTTATCGTGGATCCCAAGGGCGCAGACTTCACCCGGTACACCGGCGCGACAGTGCTAAAACCGAACCTTCGCGAGCTCGCCGCCGCCGCCAGAATGCCAGTGAATACTAATGCCGAGGTCGAAGCAGCCGCCCGCCACATCATGGAACAAAGCGCGACCGAATATATTCTGGTGACCCGGGGAGCGGCGGGCATGATGCTGGTCCCTGCAGCAGGAGAAGCTCACACCTTTCCAGCGCTCGCCCGAGAGGTGTACGACGTGACCGGAGCGGGTGACACAGTCGCTGCGGTTCTCGCTGCCGCTCTGGGAGCGAAACTCACCATCAACGCCGCGGTGGAAATGGCAAACATCGCGGCAGGAATTGTCGTGGGAAAAGTAGGTACGGCTACAGTAAACCGGGACGAAATTTTGCAGGCGTTCACCGTCGGAAAGCCCCGCTTATAATCGGCTATTCATGCCCGTGGACTGGTTTCCGCTGACGCTCAGCCTCCGTGTGGCCGCGCTGTCCACTGCGGCTTCATTGATCATCGGCACCGCCATTGCGTACATTCTGGCGAACGGCAAGTTCCGGGGTCGCGAAGCCCTTGACGCGCTCACTACACTCCCTCTGGTTCTGCCGCCCACGGTGCTGGGATGGTACCTGCTCGTTGTTATTGGACGGGAAACGCCGTTCGGACGCCTTTATGAATCGGTAACCGGGTCGCCCCTGGTGTTTACCTGGCAAGCCGCAGTCCTTGCTGCTTTTCTTCATTCCGCGCCCTTACTCATCCGGTCCGTACGGGCTGCGCTGGAAAGCGTGGACGCGACCTACGAACGTGCTGCCCGCTCCCTGGGTGCTTCCGAACTCCGACTCTTTTTCTTCATCACCGTCCCGCTAGCCTGGCGCTCGATTCTCGCGGCGACGGCCCTGTGTTTTGCTCGCGCGATGGGCGACTTCGGTGCCACTCTCATGGTTGCCGGCAATATTCCTGGACGGACGCAAACCGTCGCTCTCGCTATCTACAACGCAGTCGAATCCGGCAACGGACAACTTGCCAGGACGCTGGTGCTGGTTACCTCGGCGCTGGTGCTGCTCATTCTCTTATTCGCAAATCGTCTTGGAGACGCCTGGTCCCCCGTACGCCAGACCTCCAGGTGACCGACGCCAGATGATCCAGGCGAGAATCCACAAAACATTTGCAGCCCGGCCCGATTCTTCCCCGTTTCGTCTCGCCCTTGAGTTTGAAGCGCGGAAAGGCATCACGGTCCTCTTCGGCCCAAGTGGTGCCGGCAAGAGCCTCACGCTGGATTGCATTGCAGGTTTCGCGGAACCGGACTCCGGCCGCATCCTGATCGATGACGAGATCGTTTTCGACTCGGGAACCAAAGTCAGCATCCGCCCACAGGAACGTCGTTGCGGGTACGTCTTCCAGACTTATGCTCTCTTTCCGCACATGTCGGTGCGAGCCAATCTCGAGTTCGCCGCGGCAAGCCTTCCCCGCCTCGATCGCCAGCGGCGTGTCAGTGAACTTCTGGATCGCTTCCGTCTGACCGAAGTTGCAGGCCGTCTGTCTCATCAAATCTCAGGCGGTCAGAAGCAGCGCTGCTCCATTGCCCGAGCCCTGGCAGCCTCTCCACGGATTCTGCTTCTGGATGAGCCAGCGCAAGGTCTCGATGCCCCGCTCCGCGCCGAGTTCCATGACATCCTCCGTCATGTTCGCGACGAAGATCAAACTCCTGTCATCCTGGTTACACACAATCTCACAGACAGCCTTGAGCTAGGCGATTGCATGCTGGTGATCCATGACGGCAGCATCGCGCAGCAAGGTCCTCCCGCGCTGGTATGCAGTCAGCCGGCTAATCTTGATCTGGCGAGGATCCTTGGCTCCTTCAACATCCTCCCGGTAGAGATACGGGCACTCGATCCGTCGAAAAACACCAGCGTTCTTCGATGGAA
>JACMLA010000436.1 GCA_014379815.1 Bryobacteraceae bacterium
AGGTCTGCCAGTTGTCTGCAAAAACTCCGTCAGAATGTCGGGTGTATTTGGCCAGTGATTTCCCCGGAAAAAGTCGCTCACCGGAGGCTGCGTCAGCTCCGTAAAATAGGTGCTTAGTTCGTGCTTTGCGTGCCTCCACGGGAAGTAGGTATAGGACTGGCTGAATCCCGCTTTGGCCAGACGATACATCACCTTGGGTCTGGTAAATGCCTCGGAGAGAAAGAGAACCTGAGGGTGTTTCGCTTTCAACTCCCCAATGCACCACTCCCAAAAAGGAAAGGCTTTGGTGTGGGGATTATCCACGCGGAAGATAAGAACACCCTGATCGATCCAGAACTCGAAGACGCTCTTCAGCTCGCTCCACATCTCCTGCCAGTTTCCGGACTCAAAGTCAAAAGGGTAGATGTCCTGATACTTCTTGGGCGGATTCTCGGCATACTGGATTGTCCCGTCAGGCCTTCGTCGAAACCACTCGGGATGCTCAGACGCGTAGGGGTGGTCAGGTGACGCCTGAAACGCAATGTCGAGCGCCACACTGATTCCTAATTCGTGGGCTGACGCGACAAGTTCCCGAAAGTCATCCATCGTGCCAAGCTGCGGGTGCACCGACTTGTGTCCGCCTTCAGGAGCACCAATCGCCCAGGGACTTCCGACGTCTTCCGACTCAGTCGTCAGTGTATTATTCCGGCCTTTACGGAATGTGGTTCCGACGGGGTGGACAGGCGGGAGGTACAGAACGTCGAAGCCCATCTCGGCCACATAGGGCAATCTCGCAATGCAATCCCGAAACGTCCCATGGGTCACGCCGTCGTTCGCTGCCGAGCGTGGAAAAAATTCATACCAGGTGCTAAAACGTGCTTTGACCGGATCCACCACGACGGGCAAGACCCTTTCGTAGCGCGTTTCGAGACTACGGTCGGGATACTTCGCCATCAGTGTGGCCAGCATTGTGTCTTGCGCAAGCTGTTCTATCTGACGTGCCGCGCCCAGCAGCCATGACTGATCCGGTGCCGACGCTCTTGTGGCTGCTTCCTCTATCAGTGCTGCCCCGATTCGGTAGTCCACTTCGGAGGCCTGATTCGCAAGGATGCGTTTGCCCATGTCACGCTGCCATGTTTGAAAGGCATCGACCCATGCGACAACCGTGAATTCTACGCGGCCCGGTTCCGCTACGGTGAAACTGGCGTGCCACCGGTCATTGCGCTGAGCGTGCATGGGCACTTCCGTCCACCCGCTGGCAGCCGCATGGCGCCAGAGCAGAACTGCTGTCAACAAGTCGTGCCCGTCCGTGAATATGTCTGCTTCCACACGGATGGGGTCCCCTGCAATGCGTTTCGCTGGAAACCGTCCTCCGTCAACCTCAGGGCTGACTCCTTCTATAACTGCTCGTGATCGTCCGGCAATAGAAATCGTCCCGGTATGAGAAGGCACTCTGGAACTCACAAAGGATAGAAGCCTGCCATTCCATGCCCGTTTCGCATGGAACGCATGCTCATCATTCCGAGTCTGTCACTGCATGCGCCTTCCAATGCTGGTCGTGATGATTTCCGTGTACGCTTCCGCAGCGTCTTTGCCAGCCTCACTGGATCGTTATGCTGGCAAATGGGAATTGCAAGCCGCCGCCAGCGACAACATTGAGGGCGCCATTGAGAAGACAATTGCGCCCATGAATTTCGTCAAACGCCCTATCGCCCGCGGAAAACTAAAGCGTCGCAATTATGCCTTCCCGCGAATGACTATTGCGTCCGGAGCTGACGGATTGTTGATCAATCAGGAAAAGGGTCTCAACGTTACCTACCAAATGCCAAACGTTGCCGTTCGAACAAAGGCACCTGACGGCGCCCAGGTCCTGTCCACCTTGTCAGCCGGCCCGGGCCTGATTCTGAACCACGTCACAGAAGAAGGTAAACGCGAAGACAATTACATTCTGAGTTCTGATGGCGCAGTGCTCACCATGGCAGTCAGCCTCTCCAGTACCCACCTTCCGCAGCCCCTGACCTATAAGCTTGTGTACGGTCGATCAAAGTAAGACCGCAAGCCGGGCGTCGCTTCGCAACGTTGCAAATCGGCGACAGAGTGAGTTATAGTCAAAGTTCTGCAGTTCTGAGCTGCTCCGTCCATCAGGCTGCCTGCAACATTCCTCTGAAGCGAGAATGAGCAGGAAGATGATCCCGGAGCGGTCATTCACTTGGGAGGCGTCGGGACGGATCATCGTACCCGGAGCCGTTTGGACCATTAGAGGTTTTCTACATGAGTCAAAAATCAGGAAAGAAGTTTGCGGCTGCCGCTGCACAGGTAGAAGCCCGCCCCTACCCTATCGAAGAAGCGGTAACACTCGTTCAAAAAATCAAATTTGCCAAGTTCGACGAGACCGTCGAGGTTCATATGCGCCTCGGCGTCGATCCCAAGCATGCGGACCAGATGGTTCGTGGAACGATCGTCCTTCCCAACGGCCTTGGAAGGTCTAAACGCGTCCTTGTCATCGCATCCGGAGAGAAATTGCGCGAAGCGGAAGCTGCTGGCGCCGATTTCTTTGGTGGCGAAGAAATGGTGGCCCGCATACAGTCCGAGGGCTGGACTGACTACGACGCAGTGATCGCCACACCCGATATGATGCGCTCCGTTGGTCGCCTTGGCAAAATCCTTGGCCCCCGCGGCTTGATGCCTAATCCCAAGACCGGCACCGTAACCACAGACATCACACGGGCTGTCGAGGAAACCAAAGCCGGTAAAGTCGAGTTTCGTGTAGATAAGACCGGAGTCATTCATGCTCCTGTCGGTAAAGTAAGTTTTGCGCTCGACAAGCTGCTGGAAAACACCAACATGCTCATCAACGCTGTGGTTCGTGCCAAGCCCTCGGCAGCGAAGGGTAAATACGTTAAGAGCGCGACTTTGTGTTCCACCATGGGCCCCGGTGTGCCTATCGACATTACGGCACTCAACGCCGCGAAACAGGAACGGTCCTAAGCACTCATGAAGAGCAGAGAACAAAAGCAAAAGGAACTGGCGGCACTACGGGCCGAACTGGAGAAGTCTCCGGCCCTCTTCATCACTGGCTACGAAAAAATGACCGTGCAGCAGGATTATGAGCTGCGGAAGACAATTCGTGGCGTGGGCGGTGACTATCAGATCGTTAAGAACAACATCGCCGACAAGGCTTCAGAAAACCTGCCGTCCAGCGAGGTACTGAACAACCTCAAGGGAATGACCTCGGTTGCATTTACCACCGAGGATCCGGTTGCTCTGGCAAAAGCTCTCATCGCATACGCCAAGACAACACCGGCATTTACATTCAAGGCTGGCTTCGTCGAAGGCCGGGCCATTGACATTAAAAGTATTAACGACTTGGCAACCATGCCTTCGAAAGAAGAACTGGTGGCAAAGGTTATGTTCCTGATCAACTCGTCCGCTCAGCGACTTGCCGTATCTCTCAACGGAGTCGCCCGAAACATGGCCGTGGCGTTGAACGAAGCGATCAAGGAAGAAAAGTTTCCGCAGGGTTAGTCACCGACAACCTGCAAACGAGTTCCGTCGCGCGATGACCACAAATCGTCGTGGCCCGGCTGGTGAAAACGTAGCGCTCGCGCGCGACAACAGACTATAAAGCGAGGAATAGGAAACAACATGGCGGACGTTAACGCGATTCTGGACCAGATCAAGTCGCTGACGCTGCTCGAAGCGGCGCAGCTCGTAATAGGTATCGAAGAGGCATTTGGTGTATCGGCAGCCGCAGCCTCAGTGGCCGCTGCACCGGCTGCTGGCGGTGGCGCTGCCGCAGCCGCAGCTCCGGTTGAAGAGAAGACCGAGTTCATGGTCGTTCTTACAGCCGCTGGCGCCAACAAGATCAACGTCATCAAGGTAGTTCGCGAAGTGACCAGCCTTGGCCTGAAAGAAGCCAAGGACCTCGTGGATGGCGCACCTAAGACCGTGAAGGAAGGCATCAACAAGGACGAAGCCGAGACCATTCGCAAGAAGTTCGCGGATGCCGGAGCAAGCGTCGAAGTAAAGTAGCCTCAAACAAAATCACCATCAAATGTCATCGAGGCTCCCGGCACCCTGCCCGGAGCCTCTTTGCTTTTAAAGCGGCTGCTATCATCGCCAAATGCTTGCCGCCTTCCTGCTGTTCCAGGCGTTCACTCCCGACCTGCCTTCGTCCATACCTTCCACCCAAAATCCCATCGTGGAGTTGGCGACTTTCCGATACATCGACCTCACCGAAGGCAGCGGAGCTCTTGCCAAACCCGGACAGAAATACACCGTGCACTATACCGGATGGCTCCGCGACGGGACCAAATTCGACTCGTCAGTCGACCGGAAGGACCCTCTCGATTTTGTGCAGGGCCGGCGCCAGGTAATCGCCGGGTGGGAGATGGGCTTTCAAGGGATGAAGACCGGAGGAAAACGACGACTCTTCATTCCTCATCAGCTGGCGTATGGAGAGAAGGGAAGTGGACCAATCCCGCCAAACTCGGAACTGATCTTCGATGTGGAACTTCTGTCCGTCGCCGATGTGAAAGAACTTCCACCCTCAGCCGAACTCCTTGGGCCTTTTGACGAGTATCGGGACAAGATTCTCGCGCTTGCAAAAGCACTGCCTGAAGACAAGCTGGGCTACAGGCCCGCGCCGGGGGTCCGCTCAACGGGAGAGGTGTTGACCCACATCGCACTCGGCCTCGCACTGATGTCCGACATTGCGTTTACGCAGCCCGCAAAGGACGTTCTGGACAAGCGCGTCGCCGCGATGCTGAGTCAGGAGATCGAGGCCCGGTCAAAAGAACAGCTTCTGGCGCTCCTTCAGACCACTTTTACTGACGTTCGCAAAGCTATTGAGCCACTAAGGGCCGGAGCCCTGGCTCGTGAGGCGCAGTTCTTCAATGAACAGACCACACGAAGAGGCATCATGATCTACATCGACACCCATTTAGCGGAGCATCTGGGTCAATTAATCGCGTATGCGCGCGTCAACGGGATTGTCCCACCGTGGTCTAACCCTGTATCGAAGTAACGGTTCAATGGCCACCTTGATGGCAGGCGGCGTGCTACGCTCCCATGCAGGAGGCAGTGCAAATGGTACACGTACACGACGGGCAATGCGGTCTCTGCTCACATTTCGGAGAGACCCACAACACAGAAGCCAGGCTTCTCAGTATTCGCCAGATGGGCGAAGCACCGGAAGATCTGGTGGACGATTGCGGACATCCGCGGAACGCACCACTACACCTGAAAGTCACCGCAATCAGCGGCTGCGACGGCTTCGAACCCGCCCAGATTCACTAAATCCACTGGTACGGAGGATTGCGGCCAAATCTGCCAGGCTACGCTGCCAATCCTTCGTCCCTGAACTGCTCCAGTTGAATGAAGACCATTTAGCCAGAGTTCGTCGGATTTGCTCCGGTTTTCCCGGAACAACGGAAAAGTTGTCACATGGCGAACCGACATTTTTCACGGGCGGCCGGGTTTATGTGATGTTCGCAAATGATCATCATGGCGACGGTCACGTTGCCGTATGGGTAGCTGCGCCGGAAGGGGAGCAAGCCTCCTTAATTCACACCTCACCCGGTACATATTTCAAACCACCTTACGTAGGAGTGAAAGGGTGGATCGGGATTGAACTCTCGCAGGTCGGCGATGACGAACTTATGGAACGCATCGCTGTGGCCTGGCAGTTAATTGCGCGCAAAAAGCGAACATCCCGGGCATGAAAGTTTCGTGACTACCGGGTGCGATATCTTCAAGTATGGTCTTTGTCTCGCGGCTGCTGCTGGTTGCAGCGGCATCTTCCCTACTTGTTTTCGGTCAGGCATCCTCAATCAACGGGCAAATTGTCGGAACAGTCACTGACCCCAGCGGAGCCCCGATCGGAGATGCAAAAGTCAAAATTGTCAACACTGGAACTGGTTATCAGCAGGAAGCTCTGACAATTCCGTCGGGGCTCTATCGACTTACTCTGCTTCCCTTAGGCACTTACACAGTAACTGCCGAGAGTACGGGTTTCGCAACTTACAAACAAACTGGCATCGATATTAGCGCGGGTAGCTCAGCCACAGTCGACATCCGCTTGCAAGTGACAGGAGTTTCTACTGAGGTAGTGATCTCCGCAGCAACGCCCATTGTCGATGTGGGCCGGACCGACCAGGGGAGTACGCTCTCGTCCAATGCTGTCCGGAATCTTCCGCTGGTCTCCCGCAACCCGTTCAACTTCATACTCCAGCAGCCCAATGTCAGCGGCAGGGGTAACACGGAATTCGGTGTTCCCAGAAAGGTAAATGCGAACGGATTCGCCGGTCGCATTAACTATCAGCTGGATGGCAGCAACAACGTGCAGAGCGACCGGGCCGGCATCCGGCTTATGCCGATTTCCCAGACATGGGTGCAGGAAGTTCAGGCTGTTAACAACGGCTTCGCTCCGGAGTTTGGCAACACGGTTGGTACGGTGTTCAATACGATTACGCGGTCCGGGGCCAATGATCTCCACGGCGAGGCTGCCTACCTTTTCCGCCGCACGCCGATGAGCTCAAGACCGGCTCTCCTGACACCGGACCGGGCCACACCGCAGGTCAATGTCGATGCGGGGTTTGGCGATGCGGGCGGACGGATCATCAAAGACAAGATGTTCTTCTTCGGGTCTTACGAAAAGGTGAAGCGCGATCTTCCTGCTCCTGTCACCGTCACGGCCAGTACAATAGCGCAACTCGGGCTCCCGGCCGACTTTGCAAATGCGATCCCTTTCGGCCAGAATGTGACATTCTTTTTGGGCAAAGTAGACTGGCAGCTAGGGTCGAGGAATCGCCTGGCATTGCGCTACAACGGCCACCAGAATGACTCTCCCTATAACAGTTCCACCATCGGCGGACTGTTTCTGATTGACCGCACATACAATTTTGTCGATCGATCTCATGGAGGCGCCGCTCAGTTGATCAGTA
>JACMLA010000437.1 GCA_014379815.1 Bryobacteraceae bacterium
AGACCGTTGTCCTCGATCTCACCCAGATTTTCCAGCCAGGAGGTCAGCGCAAGCTTCGTTTGCGCACAAACATGGAAGTCTATTGGGACCGCCTCGCATGGGCTGAAGGTCTGCCGGGCAAAAACATGAGATCGCAGCCTGCCGGCCTGTCAGCCGCTGAATTGAGGTATCGGGGTTTCTCACTCATTACCCGGGCCGAACACGAGGCTCCCGAACTTGCTCACTACGACGATGTTGTGCGAACCGGCGAACAGTGGCGCAGTCCCGAAGGCTACTATACGCGCTACGGGGATGTGAAAACTCTCGTCGGCGACGTTGATGATCGAATCGTAATTGCTAATTCGGGCGACGAATTACGCCTTCGGTTTGATGCAATTCCCGCACCGGCAGCCGGCTGGACAAGGGACTACGTGTTCATAAGCGACGGCTGGATCAAAGAGGGTGATTACAACTTCCGCCTGTCTAAAACGGTTCTCCCGCTGCCTTATCACGGCATGAAGAGCTACAACTTGCCGTTGACATCTCTGGAGCAAGACAAGGCATATCAGCGCCACCCATCAGACTGGCAGGAATTCCATACGAGATACGTAGCACCCGATCTTTTCGTGCGGGCATTGTGGAACCGAAGAGGTCAGTCAGCGGAGTAGTGCGAAGACACTATTGACCTTCCCTAAGGCCATCATCAGAATGACAGAGCCGGGTAGAACGGAACGCGTTGGGCCTACTCGCTTGCAGAAATTCATACAAGGAGCTTTGAACACAATGGCGGAAGATGTAATTTCAAATCAACACCAGATTCTTGAAAACCAGAAACAGATCCTGACCAACCAGCAGGAGATCAAAGACAATCAGGAAATAATCAAACAGAACCAGCATAAACTGGATAAAGTTCTCAGCAATCAGCAGGAAATCCTCGCGCTTCTGAAGAAATGACAAAGTTGCGCGCGTGCGTTAACACTAGCATGCTGTGGAAAAACTCCGAGGTACGCTTGCTGACGGGCGGTTCTGAAACGGTGTGGCCAATGTTCGCAAACACATACAGGACCACGCGAGTGAAAGTCCACACGATCAGGTGAGCGAGTCGGGAGTATAGGTTCCCATGAACAGCGGCCCCCGGACCCGAATCGCTCTGATTGCGCTCTTCCTGTCCCTTCTGGCCGGACCACTGATCTACAAGAAATTTGGGCTGGCGGGCCGCGTCACCCCGAACGCTCCAAATCAGTCTTTGTCGAGGTACGGCCTGCAGTTCACCGAAAGTGCCAGGGCGTCCGGAATCGACTTCGTTCATCGCGCTCCAACACTCGATTCGAAGCTCAGTCACATCATGGCGCAGGTTGCATCCATGGGGGCCTCCGTCTCGATCGTCGACTTCGATCGGGACGGCTGGCAGGACATTTACGTTATCAACAGTAGTGTGGGCGGAAAGTCTGCTCTGTTCCGCAACCTTGGCAACGGTTCATTCAGCGATGTTGCGGCGAACGTCGGCCTGGCGGACCTCAATCCGTCGGGAAGCGGCGTTGGAATGGGCGCTGTCTGGGGCGACTACGACAACGACGGCTACGAAGACCTGTTTGTCTACAAGTGGGGCAAGCCCGAACTGTTCCACAACGAAGGCGGCAAGCACTTCACAAACGCCACAGCCGACGCGGGTTTGCCTGCCTGGACCAATGCAAACACGGCTATCTGGTTCGACTACGACAACGACGGAAAGCTCGATCTGTTCATCGGCGGATACTATCCCGAAAGCGTGAATCTCTGGAGTCTTACCAGTACGAAGATCATGCCACAGAGCTTCGAGTACGCCTCGAATGGCGGGCGGAAGTATGTGTATCACGGTCTAGGCAACGGGAAGTTTGAAGAGGTCTCGGAACAACTCGGCATCGCATCCCGGCGTTGGGCGTTAGCGGCCGTTGCTGCGGACCTGCGCGGAACCGGATATCCCGACCTATTCATCGCAAACGACTACGGCGTTTCCGAACTTTACTTCAACGACGGAGGCAAACGTTTTCGGGAAGTAGGCCGCCAGACTGGCGTAGGGTATGCGCCAAAGAGCGGTATGACCGCAGCCGTCGGCGACGTGCTGAATCAAGGCCGGTTCTCGATCTACGTATCGAATATCTCCGAAGAAGGCGTTCTGGTTCAGGGCAATAACTTGTGGATGCCGCGGCCAGGCACGTCAGGCGACCGTGTGGTATTTG
>JACMLA010000438.1 GCA_014379815.1 Bryobacteraceae bacterium
CGCGTTGGCAGAGTTTGATCGCGGAACAGGATGCTCCCAGGGCTTCCGAAGATCTGCGGGAAATTTTCTGGCGTTAGATTCAGCGAGAGCGTTCGTCCTTGGTTCGAGCCGAATATATTGACAAAAACATTCATCCCTTCGCGAACATTAGATATCGAGTAGCCGCCGCGGACCACCGCTTTGCCGCCCTTGCCCGAGAACCAGGAAAGCGCCCCGGGCAAATCCGGAACCGTCCAGGCGAACCCGGCAGACGGCTGAAACTGCTTCCAATATGTGCGGTAGGCGCCCTGTCCTGGCTGGACCAGATCGTAAGCTGGCGTTCTACCTTGCAGAACTCCGGGAGCGAACAAGTTTCCTGTTCCGGAAACGCCCCATGCGCCCCCGTCACCGGTGCTGGTGTAAACGCCCCCGAGATTTTGGAATGGCAGCTGAATGTCCCAGCGTAAGCCGAAGTTTAGGCTGAAGTTCGGCCGTACCCGCCATCCGTCCTGGATGAAGAATCCAAACTGCCTCTGGCGATTGCGGTCGAGCGCGCTAACTGGAGAGTATTGCTTGTCTTCTTCGCCCAGCGAGACCGAACGGTTGATCGCCGCGACGCGGCCCGTGAGCAGCGCGTACAGAGCACCCGCTTCGTTTCGTTGCGCAACGGTGCTGTTTGGAAAATTGACGGTGTCGAAGATTCCGGTGGCTCCGGTGTTGATTGGATCGTTGGTGGCAATTCCTAACGAAACGGTAGGCGTGACCTGGAGGCCGATGTTCTCCTGCCAAAGATTGATCTGAGTGAAATTGAAGCCGAAGTTCAGAAGATGCGAGCCTCTGGCCCAGGTCAGGTTTTCGTTGACCTGGTAGACGGGCGAATTCCGACGTGACTGGGTACGTCCCGTGTATGGATTCGACATGTACGTCGTGCTCGAGAAGATGGCGTAGCCGCGCCACTGACTAAAGGAGTCGGGGGTGATTTCTTCCCGGAACAGAGAGTTCCCGCTGGACAATCCCGTACGAAACTCGCTGGTGACTGAGGAAGAAAGCATCGATCTCAGGGAGACTGTGCCGGAAAACTTGATCTGACGGACTCCGGCGTTGACGTCGCTGCCAAGGACGGTCCCCGTGCCAGGAAAGATGGGCACGATGCCGTTCACGCCGTCAGGTATCGATCGGAACGACTGATAGTTCCAGACAAAGTCCAGACGGTGTTTTGAAGTCACGTTGTAGTCCAGCTTGGCAGTGGTGAAGTGCCGGTCGTTGGATGCTGGCGTCTGGAAATTGAAGTTGTTCCTGTTGTAGTCGTTGTTTGTCGGGATGCGGCTGCGAACTACGCCCGACGCAGGCGTGGCAAGCCGGGAGATGAGGTCGAGAGAGTCTTTTACGATAGGGTCCGGCGTCGTTGCATACTCGCGGACGTTCCCAGGCAGACTGGGGTTCTTGACGCGAACCAGCTCATAGAGATTTACGGTACGTGTGCTGCCAGCAGTGTCGCGATACCGAAACACACCATTCCGGGCGTCGTCATTCAGGATGGTAAGAGCGGCTGAGTTGTAAGTTTGCGGCAGGCGGAATTCCTCCTTGTTGAAGAAGAAAAAAGCCTTATTCTTACGGATTGGCCCACCAATGTTGCCACCAAACTGGTTAAAGACAAGGCGGTCCCGCGGCAATCCATCTACATTATTGAAGTAATAGTTTGAATTCAGAGCGCTATTCCGATGTTGCCAGAACACTCCTCCGCGAACCGTATTCGTACCGGACTTCGTAACAAACCGAATCTGTGCCGCACCTTCGCCCAGACTTTCTGCACCCGCAGCGGCGGTAATGACTGTGACCTCTTCGACCGCGTCCTGTCGGGGCTGGATGCTGGTGAAGAAGCCATCATCGCTACGCAGCAGATTGTCCTGTACATTGATTCCATCGATGGTGATGTTCAGGCTTCCTTTTGGCAGGCCATTGATAGAAGACGTGCGCGGCGTTCCGGGAGTTTGTGTTCCGGGTTGGGTCACTAGCAGTTCCAGCGCATTGCGCGAAGCGAATGGCAGATCACGGATCTGACGGCCCTGAATCGTTGAAGAAACCGTCGCTGTAGCGGTCTGCAATACTTCTGCGGTGCCACTCACTTCAATGGTTTCTGTAATGCTGCCTACTTCGAGTACCAGATTGACGGTCGCAGGAACGCCCGCGTCAACCTTCACATCCGCTGCCGATGTTGTTTTGAATCCGGTAAGGCTGCCAGAGACGCGATAGGTCGCGGGTGGGACTGAAGAGATCACCCACTCGCCGCGTTCGTTTGCCGTAGCGGTGTACCGGCTTCCAGTTTCGGTTGCAATGGCAACGATGTTTGCCAGAGGGACTGCAGCGCCTGACGAATCGGCGACAGTGCCTTCCAGCCTGCCAAAAGTGGTTTGTCCAGAGAGACTACAGAAGCTTGCGACTACTCCAGCCAACAGCAACAGCAATTGGCGCGACCGCACCGACATAGAAAACCCCCTTAAGGACTCCCGAAATGTTCAGATCTCTGAAAAATGCTGAGATAGTAACACAGACGGACGGGGGCTGATGCGAGTACGAGAGCGAAAGTCTATCGAATTCGCTTACGACGAATGAAGAATAAACTCAGACTTGCCAGAAAAGCAACGAGAGCTCCGGCCGTAAGATAAAGAATCTGGTCGAAGGCGGCTTTATTTTCAAAAGCATATGGTTGCAGGAAGAAGCCGCGCACCAGAAGCACCAGCATTGCCAGGGTCCACAGTGGAAACAGAAACCGAAACTTCCCTGTAACAGCCAGAGCGATCGAGACTATTCCAGTAACTGCTCCACCAATCAACCATGTTGTCAGTTGGTCGCCGCTCCAGGGCAGGAACGGCATTTTCAGGATATTGTTGCTGATCTTCGCCACTACCGCTATGCCCAACAAATAGAGGGCAAACACGAAATGGTACAGATAAGCATAGAGACGAAAGATTCGTGCCACCAACGTGGTTGACAACCTCCTGACGCGGACAGGATGAGTGCTGCCCGGATCACTACTGCGAATCGCAGAGAAACCCGGAGTTTACGGCTTGATGAACTGCAATTGTATCAGGCTAACGGTACGCAGCGATGCCCGTGACCCTCTCGCCGATTACGAGAGCGTGAATGTGATCCGTACCCTCGTACGTCTTCACAGACTCCAGATTGCACATATGGCGCATGATCGGGTATTCATCCATAATTCCATTGCCACCCAGCAAGTCGCGGGACGTGCGGGCACAGTCCAGTGCCATATTGACGTTGTTGCGTTTCAGCATCGAGACGTGTGCCGGATCCAGTCGGCCAGTGTCTTTCAAGCGACCTGCATGAAGGGCTAGCAGTTGTGCTTTGGTGATTTCTGTAATCATCCCTGCCAGCTTTTCCTGCACTAGCTGGTGGGAGGCAATCGGAAGATCGTTGAACTGTTTGCGGTCCAGGGAGTACTGGCGGGCAGTTTCGTAGCAGTCCATTGCTGCTCCAATCACCCCCCAGCCGATTCCAAAGCGCGCCTGTGTCAGGCACGCAAGGGCAGATTTCAGGCCTTTGGCCCCGGGAATAAGATTTTCTTCATTTACCCGGCAATCGTTGAAGTTGAGGCTGGAGGTTACGGACATTCGCATGGACATCTTTCCATGCAGATCGGAAGCGGTGAAGCCCGGAGTTCCGCGTTCTACCAGGAAGCCTTGCACGCCGCCTTCAGTGCGCGCCCAGACTACTGCAACGTCAGCCATGCTTCCGTTGGTAATCCAGGTCTTTTCACCGTTCAGGATCCAGTGGCCCTGCTGATAGCGCGCGGTGGTCAGCATACCTGCGGGGTTCGAACCAAACTGGGGTTCCGTCAGGCCGAAACACCCTGTTGCCTGGCCCGACTGAAGCTCAGGCAGCCAGCGGGACTTTTGTTCCTCCGAGCCGTAAGCGTGAATGGGATACATCACCAGGGCGCCCTGAACGGAGGCGAAGCTGCGAACGCCTGAGTCGCCCCGCTCCAGCTCCTGCATGATGAGTCCGTAGCTGACGTTGTTCAGGCCGGCACAGCCGTATCCCTCAAGGCTGGCACCGAGGAAGCCCAGCTCTCCCATCTGGCGGATCAGCTCAGAAGGGAACCGGCCGTCGCGCCAGCTTTCGCGCGCTACCGGGAGGACCTGCTCATCCACAAACCGCCGGGCGGTCTGCAGGACCAGCAGCTCCTCCTCACTGAGTTGGGAGTCAAACAGGAAGTAGTCGACGCCGCGAAATGCCATATTTTTAGCGCAGCAGCCACGAGGCTACTGCTTGTTCCAGCGTAACGGAACCGTGGCGAATTGTTGCGGAGTCTTCCGGGACGAAATGACCGGCATTGTTATTTCTGAGCATTTCAGCGTATGCCTCGGCGACCTGCGGGCTGAAACCAAAACCTTTAATCACTGCCGGCCACTGGTCTTCAGACACGGGGACCGCCGGGATTGGTTTTCCGAGCACCTGACTGAACGCTGCTGCGGCATCAAGGGCGGAGTAATCACGAGGTCCCTGCAGTTCTATAACTTTCCGGCCATTGCCTCCCGCCGCGAGTTCGTCAGCGACGGCCCTGCCAATGTCCTGACTGGAAACCAAAGGCCGGGATGCGTCCAATGGAAGGCTGAAGCTTGGGAGAATGCCTTTCTCCTTCACCACTGGCAGAGATTGCGCCCAGTTGTCCATGAAGAATGACGCACGTACGATCGTTAGGGGAACCAGGAGTCCGGCGAGGGCCTGCTCCACAATGCGGTTGGTCTGTATCATTCCCAGACCGCCCGTTTTGTGAGCACCCACTGAGGAGAGCAGAACTACATGGCGGACGGAAGCATTCCCGAGCGCTTCCAGCAAGGAGCGCCCGATCTGCTCCGCCGCGCCCATTGGGTCACTATCGCGGTAGGCAGGGGGATTGAGGACATATACCCCGGTTGCGCCTTCAAACGCTTTCGCCAGAGATGCGGCGTCTTTCAAGTCTCCTTCTACTACTTGCGCACCGCGTTCTTCCCAAGTCTTTCCTTTCGCTGCATCCCGCACAACGACCCGCACTGGCAAGCCGCGTTCCAGAAGCGTGTTAGCTGCTGCGGACCCTGTTTGCCCATTGACACCATTGATAACGAACATTCACATCCTCCGGTGTGCAGGGATGCTTGAACGTTCTGATTCGGCGCGGGAATCAGGAGTTAGCGAGCTTGATCAGACACAACCTTGCCGTTGATTACGACGCCGGTACAGTGCGATGTCCACTCAAACGGGTCGCCGTCGTACATCGCCAGATCTCCGTCTTTTCCATTTTCAAGCGAACCCACTCGCTTCTCAATGCCAAGGAGTCTAGCCGCGTCGATGGTGACGCTCGACAACGCGTGCTCAAAACTCAAGCCGTTTCCGGCTGCGCTGGCAGCTTCCCATAAAACCACTCTTGTTTTTGGAACGTAACTCTCGAACCCGCTCTGCAGGGCGAACGGGATTGCTTTGGCCCGGAGACGCGAGGCGGTTTCCATGGATAAATTTTCCGTGTCTCCGAAGGAACGTGCCATCGTCGGATGCAGGATTACCGGGTATCCGGAGTTCTTGATTTCCTCCAGTACGAGCGGCGCATCGGCTACGCCATCCAGTACCAGCTTCAGGTTGAATTCCTTGCCGAGCCGAATCGCGCTGAGGATGTCTTCTGCCTTGTGCACCGTAATCATCAACTGCTTCTCGCCGGAAACTATGGGGACCAGCGCTTCTACCCGAAGGTCACGGGACTCGGGTTTCTTTTTGGCATACTCTTGTGCCTTTACCAGTTCGCTCCTCAGCATCGCGATCATCTTTGAGCGTGAGCCTGGCGACTTCCCCTGCTCGGCGCGTGCGCCATTGCCAAGTGTTGCGGCAACCATCGCCTCGCGGACTATCGTGGCCTGTTCGACGTTGTCGCCGGTAGTCTTCACGATCATTGTCTGGCCTGAAATCAGCACACCGGGTCCATGGCCCGTATGCATGGTCGTTACGCCGAGACCCCGGACCCACTCGATCAAACGCTCGCGGGCATCGTAGCCGTCGATGGCCCTGAGTTCAGGCTGTTCACTTGCCGATCGTTCCACCTGTTCCTGATCCTGGGGCTGGTTCAGATAGCCTGTAAAGCCAACCACCGTGTGGGCATCGATCAGTCCCGGTGTGACTACTTTCGCTCGGAGCACTTTATAGCCAGATGGTGTCTTTATCTCCGCAGCGGACCCGACTTGCTGA
>JACMLA010000055.1 GCA_014379815.1 Bryobacteraceae bacterium
TGTTTTGCCTGATGCCGGACCAGTTTCGTTGTGGCCGGTCGGGTGGAGATCGATTTCGTATAACGCCACGGAGCCAGGCTTAATTCGAGGACGCCGGGCAAATGCATGCGGAGCAAAACATGGCGCAGCATGGACTCTGCTTCCGTGAGTTGCATCTCAGGCGCTGCGGCTAGCGCACCCTGCAACAACTCAGCAAAAGTCAGAGAAGCTGGCCACTCGCGCGCAAGACAGCACATAGCCGCCTTTACGAAGGGTTGATTGACGGTGATGGAACCGCCATCGGGGGTCTGAAACTCGAGCGACTCCTGACTGGTGATCGCCTCCCCTGCACACTCAGGACACTGCAGGGATGCAGCGTAGTGCAGTTCCTTCAACTTCTCGAGGGGCATGGTGCGATCCAGAGCCAGGTCGCTGCGGCAAAGGAGGGTGCGCCGGAAGCCGCGGCAGGTGAGCAGGTCGAAGTACTGTTCCCGTTCAATCACGTCGGTGAGAGCTTCGAGCGCCTCCCGGGGCTCGGGGGCAAGCTCGCTGATCTTTGAGAAGCCTACTGGTTCCGCTTCTGAAAGAAATTGCAATCCGTGCTGCCGGGCACGCCGGACAAATTCGCTGAAATAGACGGGCAAGTTGATTTCGCCGAAATCGTCGTGAAAGCAGAGCGCGGGATCCTTCGCCATGATGCGCTCCATCTCGGCACGGATCGTGTCGCGGTATGGCTCGCCCTCGCCCTGGCTGTGCACAATACCAGCAAGCAGCGAGACCGCACGGTTCAGGATCTCGACCGGATCATCGACACCGGCAGTGTGCATTCGGACCATGTTCCGGGTCATTTCGCGGACATGCCAGGCGGGATACGCGTTGTAGCTTATGTAGGCGATTCCATTTTCTGCAAGGATGCGCTCGCAAAGATCCAGCATGCGCTCCTGTACCTGCGGAGACACCCAGGAGTACACTCCGTGGGCTATCAGGTAGTCGCATTCGCCGCGCTGACCGCTCAACTGCTGGAGGTCGGCCACGCGAAAGCTGATGTTGCTAATGCCCAGTTCAGCCGCCAGATCCACTGCCCTGGCTATAGGTCTTTCCGCGATGTCGATCCCGACGAATTGAGCGTCTGGGAATTCCAGAGCCATGGGGATCAGATGGAGACCTTCGCCGCATCCCAGTTCGAGGACCCGGCAGTTTTGGATTTCCGGAGGGCGCATGCCGAGCAGTGTTCCTACTGTCGCCAGCCGGTTGATGTGCGCCTGAGGAAAAGGTGAGCTCTGGTAAGCGACTCTGTTGTAGGGGTTCTCCATTCGCCCTCAGCGATTCTCTCACGGTTGATTCCAGGTCGATGCGGTTACAATCTTGCGTAAATGCCTCAGAGCTTCGACGTCATCATCGTTGGTGGCGGACACAACGGCCTTGTTACCGCAGCTTATCTGGCTAAAGCAGGCCGCAAAGTGGTTGTCCTCGAGAAGCGTCCGCTGTTAGGTGGTTGCTCTGTCACTGAAGAGGTATGGCCGGGCTACCGGGTGTCGACCGCCGCGTATCTCACCAGTCTGTTACAGGAAAAAGTGATTCGCGATCTCGACCTGCCCCGGCACGGGTATGTTGTTTACCCGAAAGATCCGTCCTTCTTTTCGACTTTTCCAGACAACCGGTATCTCATGTTCTGGCAGAACAGGACCAAAACTTTGTCGGAGATCGGTAAGTTTTCTCCGCGGGACTCGGGGCGGTTTGCAGCGTACGAGGACCACCTCGAGCGCCTCGCGCAGGTTGTCGAGTCCCTGCTTTTGACTGAACCACCCGAGTTTCCACCGAATCGCCTGGGAGATTTTGTGGACTGGCTTCGCATTATGGGCCGCCTTCGCGGATTGAGCCGGGATGAGATTGTCGGATTGGTACGCGTGTTCACCCAAAGTGCCTCCGATTTTCTTGACTCGTGGTTTGAGTCAGAGCAGGTAAAGGTGACTCTGGCGACCGATGGCGTGATCGGAGCCAACGGTGGTCCCAGGTCCCCCGGCACGGCCTATATTCTGCTGCATCACTGCATGGGCGGAGTTAATGGCCACCGCGGGTTATGGGGATTCGTGCGGGGCGGAATGGGCGCTGTGTCAGAAGCAATTGCGTCGTCGGCACGCGAAGCTGGCGCTACGATACGGACCGATGCCGGGGTGGACCGGGTGCTGACGCGGAACGGAAAAGTAAGAGGCGTGGTTGTGTCGAAGACCGGGGAAGAAATCGAGGCACCGGTAATTGCCAGCAATCTCGATCCAAAACAAACTTTCCTGCGCCTCGTCTCGCCTACCGACCTGCCGGAAGAGTTCCTCAGCAAGATCGGCGCGATACGGTGCGAGGGTACATCTCTGAAGATTAACTTCGCGCTCTCCGGGCTCCCGGACTTCCGCGCGCTGCCTGGTCCAGGCCCGCATCACGGAGCGACCATGCACATTTGTCCTTCCGTAGAGTATGTAGAGCGGGCGTGGGATGACGCCAAGTACGGCAAAGCTTCCACGCGTCCGTTGATCGAACTGACGATTCCTACTTACTACGACGATTCGATCGCACCTGCCGGAAAACACATTATGGGAGCATTTCTGCAGTACGCGCCATACCGGCTCGCGCAGGGAAACTGGGATGAGCTGCGGGAACCGTATGCGGACCATGTAATCGATCTGATTGAAGAATATGTGCCGAACATCCGGAGCATCGTGCTCGAACGCCAGGTCCTGACTCCGGTGGATCTGGAGCGTCAGTTCGGCATAACAGGCGGCAATATCTTCCACGGGGAGATGTCGCTGGATCAGATGTTTGTCATGCGTCCGGTCGCCGGCTGGGCCCGGTACAGGACACCACTGAAGAACCTGTATCTATGCGGCTCCGGCGCACACCCCGGAGGCGGAGTAATGGGAGCACCTGGCCATAACTGCGCGCAGGCCATCCTTAATGACACCAGGCTGTAGCTACGGGAACGTAACGAGTTAGATCCCCGGCGAAATCAACTTAGCCTCGCGCTGAAGTGCCTCGTGCAGCAGCGTTTTGATGTAGGTCTGGTCGGGGACCACAATGTGTCGAACGCCCTGAGATTTACACGAA
>JACMLA010000439.1 GCA_014379815.1 Bryobacteraceae bacterium
GAGTCAATGTCTGACCGACCTGGATATCCAGATCTTTGCGCACCACCCGGCGAAATCCTGTCGACTCGGCCGTGAAGTCATACTTGCCGTAAGGGAGTTGGGGGACAACATAATTCCCCGATTCATTAGTAGTGGAGGCGTACCGGAAGCCGGTAGATAAATTGACAGCTGCGATCGAAGCTCCTGGAACCGAAGCACCGGTGACGTCGGTGACTCTGCCAGTAATGGTGCCTCTATCGGACTGCGCCAGAACGGTAAGTCCGCCGATGAGAATACATCCTAAACTGAGCTTCTGCATACCTGTAATCATCTTAACGAAATCGACTCTGGACACGGATGTTATGATTCGCTCGTGAAGATCGTTGTGGCCATCAAGCAGGTTCCGGCGCGCGATTCGCTCCTTCGCGCAGATCCCTCGGCCCGCTGGGTACGTGAGGACGACCTGGCCTGGGAGATTAACGAACCGGATGCCTACGCGCTCGAAGAGGCGCTTCAGCTGAAAGACAAAAACGGAGGTGAAGTGGTAGCGCTTTGCGCGGGTCCGGCGCGCGCCTCGCAAACCATCCGGGAAGCTCTCGCCAAGGGAGCCGATCGTGCCATCCATGTTCTTGACGATCAGGTCGACAAGCTCGATACCCTTGGAGTGGCAAGAGTGCTTGCCAAAGCGATTGGGTCCGAGGCGCCGGATCTGGTTTTGACTGGCTTGCAATCGGATGATCTTGGCTATGGTCAGACTGGCGTCGTACTGGCCGAAGTACTTGGCTATGTGCACTCGACAATCATCATGCATGTTGAAGTCAGCAGCGGCGGAATCCGGGTCAAGCGCGAACTCGAGAATGGCTGGTTTCAGAATATCGGCATGCCTTTGCCGGCCGTACTTACCATCCAGTCGGGCATTGGCAAACTGCGATATGCCACGCTGATGGGAATCAAAAAAGCAAAGGCTAAGGAAGTCAAACAGTTGAGTCTGGCCGACCTCGGAGCTAAGGCCGAAGAGGCAATCCGCATTTCGCGTGTCTACCTGCCCGAAAAGTCGAGGCAGACTCAAATGCTCCATGGCAGTTCGGGTGAAGTTGCAAAACAGCTGGTTGAAAAGCTTCGGTTCGAGGTGCGCGTCATATGAGCATTCTGGTCGTGATGGAACAGAGCGACGGCCAGTTTCACCGTATGTCTTTTGAGGCCCTGGCGGCAGGTCAGCAGATGGCTGGCAGCATGGAAGCTCCGCTGAGCGCCGTAGTGCTGGGGGACAACATTGAGAGCCTGGCGCAAACACTGGCGGCGAACAAGCTCGACCACGTTTATGCTCTCGGGCACGCTCTGTTGAAACAGTACACACCGGACGGATACACGGCTTCGCTGGAAGAATTAATACGAAGTATTCAGCCAGGTTATATTTTGTTTCCGCACACCTACCAGGTAAGGGATTTTGCCCCCAAGCTGGCGACCCGCTTCAATCAGGTTTTGATTTCAGATGTTGTAGAAGCCAAAGTCACGGGTGAACAACCCACATTTGTCCGCCAGTTGTTCCAGGGCAAACTCAACGCAGATGTGCAGTTCAGCGGATCGGGCCCTTATTTTGTGTCGTTGCAGGCGGGGTCTTACAGAGCTGACCAGTTAGTTCCCGGAGCATCCGCTGCCGCCGTTGAATTGATCAACGTGAACCTTCAGGCGTCACAGATCCGAACCCAGCCGGAGGAGCCATTTCGTGAGGCATCCCGAGACCTCGATCTCAGCTCCGCCGAACTGATCGTGTCCGTTGGACGAGGAATCAGGGAACCGGAAAATTTAAAAATAGTCGAGGAACTTGCTTCGGCGCTGGGCGCTGTACTGGCGGCCTCGCGCCCAGTTTGCGACAACGGCTGGCTGCCGATGGAACGTCAGGTGGGAAGCTCAGGTCAGACCGTGGCTCCGAAACTTTATCTCGCTGTGGGCATTTCCGGCGCGATTCAACACCTTGTCGGGATGAAAGGAGCCAAAACGATAGTGGCGATAAACAAAGACGCTGAGGCCCCGATATTTGAGGTGGCGGA
>JACMLA010000440.1 GCA_014379815.1 Bryobacteraceae bacterium
GCCTCGTATCATCCCAGCCAACAAAATACATCGACTGGGAAGCTTACCGAAGCGATGCTGACCCAAGTTTTCATAACCGCGAGGGATCTGGCCAGCCAACCTGTTACGGCAGGGTCACCTGAACCGGCTGCAGTTCCGGTGGCGGGACAACCGCGGAACGGCGGCGGTCGTCGACAAAGGGCGTAAGCCTGAGATTCAGTCCATCAATCACGTAATCTCCGCGCAGGCTCTTCCGGGATTGTCCGATGAAGCTCCTAATGAGCTGGTCCTGATTCGCAAGGTGGATTTTCATCGTCTGCTCTGCTGCGACTCTGCCTGCCCATACGATCGAAGTCACAGGTTCAAAGGTCCTCTTGGTATCATCCACGGTGGCTCCGGCCAGATCGGCAAGGTACATCAGCTTTTCTTGCTGGGTAATCGGCTCACATCCGGCGACACTCGATCCAGCCTGTTGATTCGTTGGAATTGTGGTCCGGCTGTAGAACGAATCGACCGGACCTCGAATGAACACGGTTCTCCCTTCCCCGCCCCCTGTGAGCCGGTACAGCGTAACAGGCGGAAAGTCGCGCGGCATCATCACAATTCCGCAACCATTACAACCCCTTCCGCCGCCACCGGCAAACCCAGCGCCCTCTTCGTCGACCAGCAGAAAGGTGTGCTGGATAGAAATGTTCTTCAACAGATCGACAAACAAGCGACCAGATCGAATTCGCAACAGCAGGTTATTCCACGCTCGCGTTTGCAAGGCTCCCTGAGGGTCCTGACGCAATCGCATCAGGAGGTCTTCCTCAGGATTCTGCATGGCTAACAAGATAAGAACCTCATCCCTCCAACGCTGGGCATAGGGCAGCAGTGCAGTGGGCGACATTCTGGCGCGATTTTCGATGAGAGCATCAAAGAGCGTCAAGACGAGACCTGCTTCAGCACTACCCGTTTCCGAGCTGATATACGTCCGGAACGAGCCGAGAAGGTCCACCAGCTTCTCGTTCAGGGCGGGCAGATGCAGACGTCCAGCGAGGTAAATCCCCCAGGCTTGATCGACGATCACGGGTGAACTTAGCAGCTGCCTCGCTCTATGTTCTTCGCTCGCAAGCTGCTGACCGCTGCAAAGCGCCGCCGTGGCAAGCAGCGTACTCACAAGTCTGTCTGCATACCGCATGGATCCCTTGACGGTGTAACGATTCCGCAAGTTTCTGCACTATGCGAGCGACTGCAAATGCAGCAAATCAGTTTGAGGAGAACGCCATGAAGAATGCAGATGAGTACCTCCCGGAAGCTCCTGATCAGCGGCCTCTGGGTGAGATCGCAGCGTCGCGATTAGCCTCCCTCGCGAGACTTGACATCAAGTCCGTAATCAATCAACCCGTAGCCAAACTTGTCGACAGACTGAAGTGGCATATTGACCCGGAGTTGTTGTTGTTTCGCCGGGTTTGCGGTCGTGTAGTCAAACGGCATCCCGTAACGGGCGAACTGATTCCGGTGCCCTTCGCGACCGTACACGTGGAAGACACGGACTGCAGCTTCCTGCACTATTTCCCAAAGGGACTGCCCTACACCTGGCTGTTCCCCTTCCGATGCCGTCGGGAAGAAATCGCTACGGTGAAGACGGATGCCTGCGGAAACTTCTGTGTCTACGTTCCGCGATTTGAAATCGACTGGATCCTTCGCTTCCGCCGCAAACTGATTTGCCGCGACATCTACTTCAAACCTACAATCCGCGACTATGTAGAGATCAAATGGCCGCCCATTCCAGATCCTGATCCGGGGCCTCTCAAAATCAACCCTGCGCTCATCGATCAGATCCGCAGTCAGATTGGTGAACTTGCTTCCAACCGGCTGCTGAGCGCAACCCTCAGGCCCAATCCATTCGACCAGGAGTCGCTCGACGACATCCTCGACACGCCGGTCGCAGCCCAGATGCTTCCGCCATTTCCGAAGAAGTTCTCAGGCCGGACAGAAGCCCTAAGAGATACGGCCGCAACCCTCGCGCGTCTGGCACCAGCGGAGCTCGCAAATCTGGACTTTCAGCGCTTCATCGGCCCATTTCGGCTGTGTCGCCAAATCCTGGTTGCCGAGTGGCACCCTGTCTTCGACGTCCCCGATATCACCTTCCGCGTGACTCAGGACACCAATGGAGACGGAGTCGAAGAAGTCATCTACAACGAAGGGTACTTTGACGTTCGCTGGAACGCTACATTTATTCCGCCGGTCACTTTGGTAGCTTCCGCCAACGCCCTTGCGATCAATTTGTGCGGGTACACGCCAGTGCCCTGCGGGAACACTGCCGTCATTCAGAGAGTCGGCCTGATGCCTGTTCAGAATTCTCCGGCGCCTGCCCCGCCGTACCTTGACACTTCGACTGGCTATGCGACCCGACCCAATCCTCCTCACCCCAGCGGCCTCTACTCTGACCCTCTTCCGTCGTCCCCGGCGCAGACTCCGTTCGCGCGAACGTTGCAACTTTACGGCTGCAATCGAATCGGTGGTGCCGTACACTACCGCGTTTTGTCCAGCTACAACGGCGCAGGCGAATCGCCCATAAGTGGGATGCAGTGGCTGGTGCGACGTACCACCGGCGTTACCCAACTGCAAACGCCGGATGCGGAAGGCTGGTATCCCGTGCTTGATCCTTCTAACTTTGAGAACTGGAGCTGCGAGCTTCTCCTGAACTGGGAAACCTACAGTTTCGCCAACGGCAAGTACGTACTGCGTGTCGAGCTTGGCGATACTGCCAGGACTCCCCTGCCGGTTCCGCCCGGCCCCACTCTGGCGCTACAGGTGGATAACTCCGCGCCCTTCTGCGACATCGCCGAGATCCGTTACAAGCCCCGCAACAGCGGCGTTGAAGTGGTCTTGCCCCGGACTTGTGCAGTCATTCACCGACCGCGCGTTCCCGGTACGAGCACTCCCGATGATCTGGACTTCCGGGTGACTTACACAGCCAGCGCGCCGCATCTCCGGTCAGCAGCGGTGAGTGCCTCAGGCTGCGGTGCGGGCGACTTTGTTCTTACGTCAGCAACCGACACCGACGAATACTGGCACCCTGCGATAAGTTCGAATTCTGTGTCTGAATCCGCGACCTACAGGCTGCCCGGAACCGCCGCTCCGGGAGCTTACAGCTTCACCGCCAGCGCCGAGTCCCGTGCCTTTAATCCAGCGGGTAGCGACGCTGGTCCAGGCAGCGACTGGAACTACGAGACACCCTACATCGTGAGTTACCTGCATCGCGCCATCGCAATTGTCGACTAGCCACGCCATGGACTGGTTGCACTTTATGATGGGCGCGCTTGCGGTCTGGCGCGTCTCGCACCTCATCGCTTACGAGGATGGCCCATGGGCTGTCCTCGTAAGTTTGCGACGAACTCTCGGCAGAGGCTTTCTGGGAGAGCTCATGGACTGTTTTTACTGCCTGAGCATCTGGGTTGGTGTAGCCTGCGCGTTCACCCTGGTGTCAGGAATATCGGAAGCTTTACTCTGCGGCTTTGCGTTCTCAGGAGCCGCATGTCTGCTGGAGAGGTGGGCCCCGCGCATGCCCGTCATCTCCACCCTTAAGAAGACCCAGGAGTCCAGGACATGACTTGTTGTGGAGCGGGGAGGTCCGCCTTGCATACCTCACATAGCAGCTATCAACGCCTGGCCGAGCCTGTTGCAAAACAGCCGGCAGGCAGGGAAACAACTCTGCGGAACCTGAGCGAGCGGCACCTCGGACTGCGCGTTCCAGGGGGAGGCGAGTACCTCTTTCCGCCGGGAGGACTTGTGCAGGTTGAAGTCTCTGACGCGGAGGTCTTACTCCGCACGGGATTGTTTGAAATTGCAGAAATTCCGAACGAGGTCTGAAACGATTTGCCTTCCACTCTCACTACACTCGCGGAGGCAGGATGCCGGCCGAACGGGTACTTACATCGAAGATCCGCATGTTTCCGGGATATACTGAGCGGGCCTGCCACGGTAGCCAGCCAGTGCGATTCGAATTTGACGCTAACTATATGGATCGCCTGCGCTCAGGTGACCGCGACACGGAGAATCATTTTTGTTCATACTTCGGGCAGTTACTTGGGATCAAGTTGCGAACACGTCTTCGGTCTTCCCAGCTGGTCGACGACGTAAGACAAGAAACGTTCCTGCGCGTGTTCGCGCTTCTGCGGCGCGAGGGAGGTGTCAGGAAGCCGGAGTTTCTCGGCTCCCTGGTGAACAGCGTTTGCAACAATGTTCTGCTCGAGAACTATCGTTCCAGCGGGCGACTCGCGGCCAGCACAGAGGAACCAGATTGTCTGGCGGCCAAGACCCAGAGCGCTCAGGACCGGGTAGAGGCTGAAGAGAAGCAGTCGCAAGTGCAAAACGTTCTCGCGCAACTGCCCGAGCGCGACCGAAGTATCTTGCGAGCTATTTTCTGGGATGACGCCGACAAGGACGAGATCTGCCAAAGCTACGGGGTGCAGCGCGACTATCTGAGAGTACTCGTGTTCCGGGCAAAACAACTCTTTCGGGCAAGGTACAAAACAGCATGAGCACACAGGATCAGGACGGGTACAGCGGGACATCGTTTAGCGGAACACCGTTCGGCGGAAAACCCTTCAGCGGGAAACAAATGACGCATGC
This sequence comes from Bryobacteraceae bacterium, assembly GCA_014379815.1. The sequence goes on from JACMLA010000440.1 coordinate 4,600, forward strand.
AGATGCGATCCGACTCTACGCTGCAGAGCGCTACGTGATGGGGGAGTTATCGCCAGCAGAACGCGATTCCTATGAAGACCACTATTTCAGCTGTGTGGAGTGCGCGCAGGAAGTCACCGCTGCTTCCCGACTCGGCGAACAGGTGCGTACGGCCGGTCTGAACATCGCACAACCGGTGCAGGTGAGCCGCAATAAACCTCGAACAAAGGGCGTATTTCTTCATTGGCTGAGCGGACCTCTCCCCGCATGGTCCGTTGCGGCCATGCTGGGATTTGCTCTCCTTCGTCAGTCGCCTGCGCCGGACAAAGCCCTGACTCCGACTGCTCTGATTTCTTACAACTTGACCCACCTTGGTTCACGCAGTGCGGAGCAGATTCAGATTATTCGGCCAGTTGCGGACCGACCTTTCACCCTCCTGATTGCGATTCCGCCTGATCCTTCGGCAGTTTCGTTCGAGGTAGCAGTTGTCGGAACCGATGCGAAAGAAAAGCTTCGTGTTCCAATTGCGATAGACCAGGCCAACGACACGGTACAACTTCTGGCTGACTCTTCGATTCTTCCGCCGGGTGACTACCAGTTGATGGTCGTGGCGGTTGCGAAGAATAACAACAAGCAGACAATCATTTCCAACCGTTTCCAAATAGGTGAGTGACTATGTCCAGCAATCCGTCGTACAGACACATTTTTCATGGGCACGCTTATGCGGCCGGTGGCTTCGTTTCCCGACCCATTCACGCAACTATCAACGTTCCTGCTTCGAGTTCGCTTCCGCCTGACGGAGGCTACCAGAGCGCACAAGCTGGCCCTTACAATCTGGAAAACCTGATTCGCTTTGATGCAGCCTACACGCAAGTAGCGGGGTCGCTCGACAGTGACGGTACTTTCACGACGCTGGCTTCGTCCGTAGTGGAAAATCTGAACATATTCGATGTGGTCCGCGCTCGCCGCATAGTCTCCCAGCTGGCGATCTACCACAAGCCCGGGGGGAAGGAGATCGCTGCCTATCCTCTAGGGAGTCGCTTTGAAGAGCTGTATGTCGCAGGCAGGAAAATTGACGTAGAACTCGATCTGGACACGTTTACGGCGAATCCATCGTGGTCGGCTCTGCAAAAACACCTGCGAAGCAGCCGGGAACTTCAGGATGACCTGAAACGCCGCTGGGGCTGGAGTGGGCCAGAGTGTGTCACGCAGCCACGGGAAGATCCGGAGTCACCGGTTATCATGTCTCTGGTCCGGCGTGCTTCAGGATGTCCCGGTACGCCAGCCACACCGGTTTACGTAATACCTGTAAAGGGCTTCGGAAAGGTGTTTCTGGCGGAATTACTGATGTCCAGAAACGCCCGGAGACTCACCATGGTACGCCTGGAACTCGGATCGCCGGTGGAGGGAAAGATGAGCTTCGGCGGCGCTGAAGGCAACGGGAGCATGCATCCGATTTAATCTCTAGGGGTGCGAATCGCGCTTCCAGTCTTACTAGCCGTTCTGTGTTCGTCCTGCTCGGCACCCCGGCAAGCAGAAACACTCCTGGACGAAATCAGGCTCGACGTATCGCGGACTGAGATCCGCACCGCAGAGCAAAAACTGAAGCGCTGGGAAGCCCTGAAAGTAAGCGACTCTCTCGAACTCTGGAAGGCAGCACAGATAAAAGCCGAGATCGCATTAGTGAGACTCGACGGGGAAAATGCCTTAAAGCTGAGTGGTGAGTTCGTGCCACCAGCCTTATCCAACAGCTTTTGGGCAGTCCGGAACCCGCTAATCCGCGAAAGCGCTCTCGCACTCCAACAAAAACTTTCGCAAGGTGCCGGTTTGCTGGAAGCCGCAGCTTCACTGGCTTCGCGAGCCGGGGATTCCTCGCTGTTGGCGCAGGTTGAACAGCGTCGTGGATATCGTGCAGTTCTGGAACAGAAGCCGCAAGAGGCGCGAGAGCACTTTCGGCGTGCCCTCTCTCTTGCTGGCACCGACCCAGTGCGCGAACGTGTCCTCGCGAATCTGGGAGTGGTGGAAGCTTCCAGTGGAAGGTGGAGCGAAGCAGTCGGGCACTTCGAAGCTTCGCTGTCGCGCGGTAAAGGAGTCATTGCATCAAAAGCAATGGGAAATCTCGGGTGGTGCTACCGTTCGCTCGGAGACCTCGACAACGCCGAGCAGCGACTCCGGGCGGCCGTCAAGTCCGCGTCCGAGGAAGGTCTGGTCGCCGATCAGCAAACATGGCTCCTGAATCTCGGAACACTTGAGTTTCAGCGGGGCCGCATGACGGAAGCAGAAGCTTATTACAAGCAGGGACTGGCTGTGGCGTCACCCCGTGAGTCGGCGGCACTATACAACAATCTCGCCCTTACTTCCCTCGAACGTCAGGAACTCGATGCAGCCGAAGGGTATCTGGCGAAGGCTTCGGAATTAAAGCGCACCAGTGCTTCTCCGACTTCCCTGCTCTGGGACCGTCTCACAAGAGCTCGCATCATGGCAGCACGGGGCAACGACGCTGTGGCAGCCTCTCAGTTGCTGTCTCTGATTGCAGATTCCAAAAACGTTCCGGAGTTCCAGTGGGAGGCACACGCGGCTCTTGGCAGCCTCTACTCACGCCAGTCCAGATTCGACTCTGCCGAAGTTGCTTACCGGAAAGCAATCGAGGCGATGGTCGAGGCACGGGAAAAACTGGACCTCGGCGAGCACAGGCTGTCTTTCGCTTCCAGTCAGTCAGGACTCTTCAACAGCTACGTGGATTTACTGATGCTGACAGGCCAGCACGAGAGGGCTCTCGTCATCGCAGATTACAGCCGGACACGGTCTCTAAACGACAAGTACGGCGATGTGCAGATTCCGCCAGCGCCGGAGATCAAAGTGTTCCAGAGAAAGCGTTCCGGCACGCCGGTGCTGGTCTACTGGATCCGCGAGACAAAATCCTGGTTGTGGTGTGTAAACGC
>JACMLA010000441.1 GCA_014379815.1 Bryobacteraceae bacterium
ATCTACCAGTACGACCCTACAGAAACGTACACCTACTACTACGCCCACCTGGACAGGTATGCGGAGGGTATTCAGGAAGGCCGTCAGCTAAAACGCGGCGATCTGATCGGCTATGTCGGAGTCACTGGCAACTCCGATCCCACCGCGCCGCACCTGCATTTGGCCATCCTGCAACTAGGTCCTACGAAGGAGTGGTGGCATGATACAACGCCCATTAATCCCTACGGCGTCTTTATGAGTGCGCTCGCAGCAGGGCAAAGGTAGTCATCGTATCGAAATTTTGACGGTCTGCAATGTAATCGAAACGTCGGTGTAACCTGCCGTTGGTACCGTTGAAAACATGCGCAAACTCCTCTCGCTATTGGTGTGTCTTGTAGCGCCCCTCCTGGCGCAGTTCGAAACATCAACGGTGCTGGGCACGGTTAAAGACCGTACGGAAGCTATGGTCTCCGAAGCCAAAGTCACGCTGACAAACGTGGAAACGAATATCAGCGTGAGCAAAGACACCGATGAAAACGGAAGCTACGAATTTGGAAATGTAAAGCCTGGGCGGTATTCGGTTGCAGCGGAAAAAGTGGGTTTCGCGGCTGCACGCGCCGAAGGTTTTACCGTCAACGTCGGCGCCCGGCAACGCGTCGACCTCACGATGTCTGTGGGGCAGGTCTCAGAGTCGGTCAGCGTCTCCGCGGCCGTTTCGCTGGTGGAATCCGACTCCAGCCAGCGTGGTCAGGTAATTGAAGAAAAGAAAATCGTCGAGTTGCCCCTCAATGGCCGCAACTACGCAGATCTGGCCCTGCTCTCGACCGGAGTGCGCCGCTCCGCGTATGCTGTGGCGAACCCTCCCCGTGAAGGTGCGTTCAACGTCAACGGACAGCGCTCGACCTTCAATAACTTTCTACTGGACGGCGTAGACAACAACTCCTATGGAACCAGCAATCAGGGTTTCAGCAACCAGGTGGTCAACCTGCCTCCGGACGCGATACAGGAATTCCGGATCGTGACCAACAACATGAGCGCGGAATATGGCCGCACCTCGGGTGCCATGATTAACGCAGCCATGAAGTCTGGCACGAACGGGTTTCACGGATCTTTGTGGGAGTTTCTGCGCAACGACAAGCTGAACGCTGTCGGATTTTTTGCGCCTCCCGGAGGACAGAAGCCCACCCTGAAGCGGAACCAGTTTGGGTTCGTCTTTGGCGGACCGATCGTCAAGGACCGGGCATTCTTCTTCACGGATTGGGAAGGATTCCGCGAGCGCACCGGGTTTCTGGTCACGTCCCAGGTACCCACCGCGAATCAGCGGCTCGGTATCCTGCCGAGGGCGGTAACGAACCCTCTCACCGGTCGTGTCTATCCCGCAAATACAGCAATTCCACAGGCCGACTATAGTCCTCTGTCGCGCTACATCCTGAACAATCTGCCCCAGCCAAACTCCGCCGGAGCAGGCGCGAACGCATACGTCAATCTTCGCTCCGATCGCAACAATACAGACAAAATGGATGCCAGGCTCGATGGCCAGGTTAACAGTCGCCTCAGCGCCTTCGTCCGCCTGAGCCATCGCAAGACGAACCTCTTCCAGGCACCGGAAATTCCAGGTCTCGCCGGCGGCGGCGGAAATGGGTTCATTCGGATTCTCAATCAACAGCTTGCCTTCGGCACGACATGGACTCCCAGCGCTTCCTCGCTGCTGGAATTCCGCATGGGGTTCTCGAAAACCCGGGCCGGGAAGGAGCCGCCTTTCATCGGCGGTGAAAGCATGCAGTCTCTATTCGGAATTCCCGGACTGTCGGAAGATCCTCGCCTCACCGGAGGCATCACTGCGCAGAGCGTACCTGGCTTCTCTGCATTCGGACGTCAATCTACCAATCCGCAATGGCAGCATCCGTTCCTCTGGAACCCGCGCCTGAACTACTCCAAAATTCTCGGTCGCCATTCCATCAAAGCTGGTTACGAGTGGCAGCGAATCCACACGGAAGTGCAGGACGTCAATCCGCTCTATGGTCTTGATGAGTACAGCGGTGCTGAAGGAAACGGCTTCACCGGCGTGCCCATCGCGGACTTCATCTTCGGTCTCCGGAACCGCTACTCGCTTACCAATTTCTTCATCGCGCAATATCGGCAGGTGGGCAACATGGCGTACGTGCAAGACGACTACCGTGTCAACACGAAACTCACTCTAAATCTCGGAGTCCGTTACGAGTACTTCACGCCACAGTGGGAAGCGGACAACCGCTTGAGCAACTTCGACCCGGCTACACGGACCCTGATCCCAGCCTCCGATGGATCCATCGAGGACCGTGCGCAGGTAAATCCAGACCGGAATAACTGGGCTCCCCGCGTAGGACTGGCTTACTCCATCGATCCGAAGACCGTTATTCGCAGCGGCTACGGCATCAGCTACATCCACTTCAACCGGTCTGGCGGCGGCAATCTGCTGGCAATCAATGGCCCTCAGGTAGTCAATGCGATCGTCAACCAGGCACCACTCGTCGGCGGCCAGGGCGGCCAGCTAAACCCATCGTTCCGCTCGGTAGACCAGGGCTATCCAAACGCCCTCACAAACCCTGATCGGTTCGTGGCGGCCACCTCGAATATTTCTTACATTCCCCGTGACACGAAGACAGGCTATGTACAGAACTGGTTCTTCTCAGTCCAGCGGGAAATCCTGCGCAACACAGTTGTGGATCTCGCCTATGTAGGAAACCGCAGCAATAAGCTGGTCCTTTTCGCGGATCTAAACCAGGCGCGTCCTCAGTTGACGCCCACCGGCAACGAATCGCTGGCCGCTCGCCGCCCGATCCCTGGCTATGCCGGAATCACCATCACAACACCGTCGGGCTTTGCCAATTACAACGCGCTTCAAGCCAAGGTGGAGCGCCGTTTCAGCACAGGCTTGTCGTTCCTGAACTCGTTTACCTGGTCCAAGGCAATCGACAACGTAGGCCAGGCTTTGGAAGATCAGGGTCAGGGCAATCGCTCCTCTCCGCAGAATTACTACGACCTGCGTGCAGAGAAGGGACCTTCGGGCTACGATCAGCGGATCAATAACACGACCTCTGTCGTGTGGGACATCCCGGTCGGACGCGGGCGGCGGTTCGGATCCAGTCTCCCGGGTGTTCTGGATTACGCCATCGGAGGCTGGACCTTAAGCGCCATCAACACGGTCACCACTGGCGAACCTCTGAACGTTCTCTGGACTCCGGCCGCGAATATTCAGGTCTCTGATATTGGTCCTGACTGGCGTGGTGCTATCAGCTACCGCCCTAACCTTATCGGTACTGCGAAGCTCACCGACACAGCCCGCGCAGGCTCAGTTCGCTACCTGGATCGCGCCGCATTTGCCGGCACAACACCTGATCAGCCTTTTGGAAACGTCGGTCGTAATTCGATCTACGGACCGAACTTCCAGCAGCTGGACCTGAACGTTCAGAAAAACTTCCGCTTCACAGAGCGCTTCAATATGCAGTTCCGCTCGGAGTTCTTCAACATCTTCAACAAGACGAACTTCCGGGCTCCTGTAGTGAACTGGTCTGCAGGCAACTTCGGTCAGTTCACAACTACCTACCCGGCACGGCAGATTCAGTTTGCACTGAAGCTGCAGTTCTAAATCTCGTCGACACAAACCAGAAAACGGCGGACCGCACCGGGGTCCGCCGTCTTTTTTTTGACTACCACTCCACTCCGCGGATCTTCAACTCCCGCTCAATCTGAGCTGCGTTTTCAAACTGCACAGCGTCGATCCCGTACTCTCTCGCACCAGCGACGTACGCGGGAATGTCGTCAGTAAAAAAGCACTCTTCCGGCTTGCACCAGGCTGCTTCGATAGCAGCCTGGAAAATCTTCGGAGAAGGCTTCATCGCGCCTACTTTGTAAGAGAGCACCAGCTGGTCGAAATGCCGTAGCAGAGGATAGGTCCGTAAGATCATCTCGAAATGGATCGCGTTCGTGTTTGATAGCAGAACCAGGCGATACTGCTTATGCAGAGCCTCCAGGAACTGGTCAGACAGAAGCGTCTCTGACAAAAAGATGCTGCTCCAGATGGCAGAGAATTCTTCGAAAGTGCATGAGAACCCTGCAATTTTCGACAGCTGCTCGACAAAAGCCTGCGGTTCTATTTCTCCGCTTTCAAAGCGCTGCACCAGATCGTGTTCCCGAAGCCGAGCAGGAATATCTTCAGGGGCGCAACCTGCCAGTGCCGCCATTTTCACGTAACCGCGATGAAAGTCGAACGGGACGATAACTTTGCCAAGGTCGAAGATGATTGTGCGAATCATGCAGAACTCATTATTGCGATACTACGATTCGTCGCAGGCACTTACCCGCATGACACCTCCCCGCATAAAACTTCCACAAGGCATCACGCGAAACGTCGTGGTCCTCGGCGTCGTGAGTCTCCTGACCGATATCTCTTCGGAGATGCTGTATCCGCTCATCCCCCTGTTCTTAACCTCAGCACTGGGCGCGTCTCCCGCAATCATTGGTGTCATTGAAGGTCTGGCGGAAAGTACCGCGAGTTTGCTGAAGATCTGGTCGGGCCGCTGGTCGGATCAGCTCGGTGCCCGAAAGCCTCTGGTCTTCGCCGGGTACGGACTTTCGGCCCTGACGCGCCCGTTACTGGCAACCGCTTACTCGTGGCCCACGGTTCTTCTGGCCCGGTTGATCGACCGCTTCGGTAAAGGGATACGCGGCGCACCACGCGATGCCTTGATTGCGGATTCCGTTGAAGCGCAGTACCGGGGACGTGCCTTTGGATTCCACCGCAGCATGGATCAGACCGGAGCGATCATCGGGCCGCTGCTTGGTGCTGGCCTGCTGCACTACTATGGCGGGGATTTTCGGCTGGTCTTTCTCACAGCCTTTCTGCCGTCCCTTCTCAGCACGCTTGCCATTGGCTTTGCGCGGGAGCAGCCAGCGGAATCACTCCGGCCGCACGTCGCGTTGCGCTTTCAAACTGTCAGCCCGGAGTTTCGGCGCTTTCTGCTTCTTGTAGGCCTGTTCTCGCTTGGGAACTCCGCCGACGCATTCCTGATCCTGCGAGCGCGCCATCTCGGCTCAACCACAGAGAACACACTTCTCCTCTTTGCTTTGTTCAATACGGTCTACGTTTTGTCTGCTTATCCCGCCGGAGCACTGTCCGATCGTTTCGGCCGTGTGCGAGTGTTTGGGATTGGTCTGGCGGCGTTTGCCCTGGTCTACGCCGGCTTCGGGCTTGCGACAGACGCCATCGCACTACCCTGGCTCTTCGCTGTTTATGGACTGTATATGGGCTTGACCGATGGAGTGTCGCGGGCAGTGGTCGTCGACTTCGCACCGGAAGCGCAGCGTGGGACAGCTCTTGGACTGCACGCCGCCGTTGTGGGAATCATGGCCCTACCTGCCAGCGTGTTCGCCGGCTGGCTCTGGACGAAAGCAGGACCGCAATGGCCCTTTCTTTTCGGCGCCGCTACCGCAGCATCGGCCGGGACCATGCTGTTGCTATTCGGGTCCAAAACAAAAAGGGCCTCCGCTGTGTAATGCAGCGAAGGCCCGAAATGCTCCGTAACGCGATTCTTACGGACGGGGGCGAGCCCACAACGTCACACTGGGCTGTGACGCTGTCGACCCGATTTGCACCTCTAGAGGCACTTGGCCAGCTGCAGCGATGCCAAGATCAACAGGCAATTCTACGTTGATCTGGAACACTCCCGCGACCAGACCCGGAGCGCTGCCGGAGTAGACTACCCGGGCGACCCTGCCATTCACCCGAACCTGAACTGCATTCAGGAAAGCGGGGAACGGTGCCGTAACTGGAACCACTCGTCCGTCTCCCGGGTTCGGAGCAACCAGGCCTTCACCGGTACCAAAGATCTGAATCACTGATCCAGCAACCGCAGGGTTCGCCTGAGTATTTGCCGAGTTATTCTGATTCAGCAAGGATGCGGCACCGCTGCCCTGCTGATTGACCGTAAAGATCCCTGGATCGGTTTCGCGAACCGAGAGCGAGAGCGGCTGCGAGGGAACACCCCGGTACTCAACCACCAGATTAGTCGAAGCGCGTCCGCTGACGCCGTACGGCACGATCGCGTTGATCTGGTCGCTGGTACGGTCACCGGAAGGTCCGACGTAGAACAGTGGTGCCTCGACGCTGTCGAACAGAACACGTACTTCCCCGAGTCGAGTCGGAAAACTATTGTTCTGAACCGAGCCGCTGAGACCCGTCGCGGGTGCCAGGTTGCGACCCTTAATTGTGATAATCTGCCCCGGCGAAACACCGCGGGAGATGCTCGAAGCGTTGTTGGTTATGGCCAAACCAGAGGGTGGTGCCGGACTGGTTACGGTCAGAGTCACATTCACGGTCACCGGCTGAGAACCTGCCGTTGTTGGTGTGATTGTCACGGCGCCGTTGTAGGTTCCTGCTGCCAGGGTGCCCGGATTTGCCGTGACGGTCAGAGGTGTGACCGCTCCTCCCACCGCGGTAGTCGTTCCGCTGGCTGGGCTGACTGAGAGCCAGTTTCCGCCGGTGGTAGATGCAGCCGTCGCGGAGAAGGCAATCGCGGCCGCGGAACTGGTGAGATTGATCGTTTGCGTTGCCGGGTTCGCTGCGCCCGTCTGATAGGTGAACGTCAGCGTTGTGGGCGTCGCTTGCAGATTCGCCCCTGCCGATACAGTCAAACGGACCGGAATTCGTACTGTAGCCGAGCCATTGTTCGGTATGACATCCACGTTGTTCAAGTAAGGCTCCACCCTTGGAGCCAGGCTTGCGCTCTCAATCGCCAGCTGTAAGGTCCCAGGTATCGAGCCTGTACTGGTA
>JACMLA010000442.1 GCA_014379815.1 Bryobacteraceae bacterium
CGCTGATTTTCTCTCGACGGTTGCCCCGTCCGGACTGGAGACGCCCGGAATCAGACGCCCCAGAGGCCGTGGCCACACAAACCCTTACGGTTTCGAAAGAAGAAGGCCCTATGGCGGGGGCAGCAAAGATGACGGGTCTGGAGACCCGTCGCCGGCGTGGACGCCTGCCCCATGTCTGATTATTTACTCGCGGCGGGTAGTGCTCGGCCTAAACACCGGGACGGGCTGACACGCGATATACTGCTCCCACCTCTGGAGGGAACGAGCATGCGTGCGATTGCGCTTTTTTGCTTTACTTTGAGCGTATATGCTCAGCTGGATCGAGGTACGCTAACTGGCACTGTTACCGACCCTGCTGGCGCGGTGGTACCTGGCGCCAAAATCACACTCACCCATCTGGGCACGCAGGCAGCTTCCACTGCCGTGGCTTCGGAAGAGGGTCTGTACTCCCGGCCAAATCTGCCAATTGGAGATTATGAGCTGACGGTCGAGGCTCCCGGCTTTAAGCGGAGCGTGCGTATGGGCATTAACCTCGGCGTCGCCGAAGTTCTGCGCGTGGATGTTCAGCTGGAGATTGGATCGACAGGAGAGTCGGTCCAGGTAACCGCAGAATTGCCGCGGCTCCAAACCGACACGCCGCAGATCGGCACGAGTCTGGCTTCCAAGTCTTTGACCACTCTTCCGCTGAGTTTCTCGGGAGGACGGACCGCCGAGTCGTTCGCTTACCTGATTACTCCCGGAGTTTCAGGGAGCACATTTGAAAGCCACATCAATGGGTCTACCTCTTTTGCAAAGGAGACTCTGGTCGACGGCGCGTCGGTGACGGTGAACCAGGGCGGCGACTTTTCTCCTATGTCCGTTTCGGTAGAAGCGCTCCAGGAAGTCCGATTCCAGACCGGCGGCATGTCCGCCGAGTACGGTCGTACCCAGGCTGGAGTGTTCAATTATGTTTTGAAGTCCGGGACGAACCAGGTCCACGGGTCGGCGTATTTTGGCTTGCGGAATGAAGCTTTGAACGCAAACTCATTTGCCAACAATGCGCGGGGAGTAGCCCGGCAGCCGGACCGTAAGCACAATGGCGCTTTTAGTGGCGGCGGCCCGGTGTACATTCCTAAGATCTATGACGGACGTAACCGGACCTTCTTCTATGGATCTTACGAGCGCTACAAGGAGCGCAATTACGGCTTCAGCGCGCCGAACCGCACTGCGCCGATTCCAGAGTTTTACGAAGGCGATTTCAGTCGCTTGTTAGGTGGAGTTCTTCCGCAGACCGATGCTCTTGGCCGCCAGGTACAGCGAGGAGCTATCTACGATCCGTCGACGTTCCGGCAGGTGGGTGGACGCTGGGTGGGTGAGGTATTTCCGGGCAATATCATTCCGAGGTCCCGCTTCAGTACAGTGTCGAACCGGTTGAATGCAATCGCAACACAACAGTATCTGCCGACGATTCGGGATGCTTCAGGCCAGATTCCCTTACAGAACAACATGGTCTTCCCAAGTTCTGGGAATCCGGAGCTGGATCACTTCCAAAGATCCATAAAGGTAGATCACATCCTTAATGACCGGCACCGGATAGCAGGCTCGTACAACTATAAGTATGCGCCGCGATTGATCCTCGACGCGGGTGGTTTGTGGAATACTAACGAGCTTTACGGAGGGCCGCTTGCCAAGGCGCGCCGCCGGCCGGACTTCGGATGGTTCAGTAGAATTTCTCACGACTGGACGGCAACGCCTGGAGTGTTGAACAACCTAATTCTCTCCTACAACCGGCGCGGCAATCCCGAGAAAGTACTGGAGGCAGAGACCAACGGCGCTGCTCTGCTGGGGATCAACTCTCTGACGTCTTTCGGGTATCCGGCGGTGAACTGGGGTGGCGGTCCGATTGTCGCACTGGAGCAGCCTGGCTTCATGAATTACAGCTTCCGCGCGGACAACGGCTGGGGCGTTCTGAACACGGTCAGCATGTCCCGCGCACGGCATCTGTTTAAGATGGGCGTCGACATACGCCGCAATCAGCAGAACCGAAGTCAGGAACCATCGGGTGGCTTCACTTTCAATGCGCGGGGCACTGCGATCCCTAACGAAAGCTTCTCCGGAACACAAACCGGCTACGCGTTTGCAAGCTATTTGCTTGGGATCGTAGATAGCGCGAACTGGTCGGATCCGGTCGGCCTCGGTGGACGCCGGGATTATGTGGCTCTGTTTTTCCAGGATGATTTCAAGGTGTCCGGCCGGCTGACGCTCAACCTGGGCCTGCGCTGGGAGTATCAACCACCGGTCTACGAGGTAGCGGATCGTCTTTCGAGCTGGAATCCTCAGAAGACCGATCCCATCAGTGGATTGCCAGGTGCCTATGATTTTGCAGGAGACTGCAATGTTTGCACCGGCAGGAGATACTTCGGCAAGAAAAGCTGGAAGGATTTAGGACCTCGTGTTGGGTTTGCGTGGCGGGTCAGGGATCGCTGGACCGTTCGTGGAGCCTACGGGATCATGTACGAAGGGGATTCGCCTAATGGATATAACGCGGTTCCATTAGGCAAACCCTCCAGTGTGGCGTGGGGTGGTACGTATCCTTTAGCCTCCGATGCCGTCACACCGTGGACTGGCATCTTCAACTGGGACAATGGTTTTCCAGCTAACCGGTTTGTGCCAGCCAATTACGACCTGTCCTGGGGTAACTTGCAACGGCCAGGCACCATCGATCCGATGTATGGCCAAACCCCGTACATCCAGAACTGGAACCTGAACATTCAGCGGGAACTGCCCGGCCGGTTTGTTATGGATTTGGGATATGTGGCCAATAAAGGTACCCGATTGCGAAATGGGGACCTTTCCCGGCAGAACCAGTTGCCTGCGTCGGTACTGCAACAGTACGGCACCAGGTTAAACAACCAGATCCGCAATGCGCAGGACGCCGCTGCCAATGGTATTGCCTATCCCTATGCGGGCTTTCAGGGAACCGTAGGCAGCGCCCTACGACCATTTCCCCAGGTACAGGGCAATCAAACTGTACAGAACTACGGGGCGCCACTTGGCTTCTCGACCTACCACTCATTGCAGATCACGCTGAATCGGGAACTCGCCAACGGCCTGACTCTCTATTCCAATTACGTGTTCTCCAAGTCACTCTCCAATATCGACAGCTCACTGATTGGCGACAATGACGGTCCTCTGGACTACTACAATCTGGGGCTGGAAAAGACTGTGACGGAGTACGATATGCCGCACATGTTCAAAGCCTACGTCAGCTATAATCTGCCTTTCGGTCGCGGAACTGGGCTAGTGAGCAAACTCCTTGGAGGCTGGTCAGCGGCTGGGATTATGAACTACTCAAGCGGCGTACCGATTCAGTTCAGTGCACCGACAGCGCTTTCAGGAGGCTGGAACGGAGCAGCGAACCGACCTAACGTGGCTGCTGGCGAACTGGTCAGGAAAGACTTCGACAATTCGAAATTTGAGCTGTCGACCTCGCGTTCCCCGAGCAACCTTTACCTGAACCGGGAGATGTTTACCGTTCCTGGCGCGCTGCAACTAGGAACGGGCGCCAAGCGCTACGGAAACGTACGGGGACTTCCCACCCTAACTGAGAACCTCACGTTGACCAAGGCTTTCCGGGTCCGCGAAGGTATGGCGTTTCAACTGCGCGGCGAACTGCTGAATCTGTTCAACCGGCACCGGATTGAAGGAATCAGCGGAGATGTCAACAGCCCTAACTTCGGGTATGCAACTTCGCTCACGAACAACGTCTATCGTCAGATCCAGTTAAGCGGACGATTTGATTTTTGAACCGTCCGCATGGAAGGTTTAGCCCAGCATCTCGAGTCCACGCATGGTTCCTGTCGAAGAGGCGAACTTAGTGGACTCGATACCCATTCTCTGCAGGAGGCTCACAAACAGGTTTGGGAGGGGATAGTTGCGCTCGGTATCGAAGGCGAGATGCTGGCCGTGCTTGAACCCGCCGCCAGCCAGAATGATGGGCATGTTGGTAGTGGTGTGCTTGTTCGCATCACCGAAGTTGCTGCCATAGAGAACGCTGCTCCGGTCAAGCAGTGTGCCTCCCGCTTCTCCAATGGACTGCAGCTTACCGTATAGCTCAGCTAACAGGCGCATTTGCCACTTATCGATAGCTTCCAACTGCGCCAGCTTGCTCTCGTTCTTGCCGTGGTGCGAAAGATTGTGATAGCCATCGGTAATCTGGATGCCTTCCACGTCAATCGCGGGCGAGTTGGAGCTATCGAGGAACAGCGTGATCAGGCGGGTAGAGTCAGTTTCAAAGGCCAGACGCGCCATGTCGTACATGAGGCGTACCTTTTCCATGTAGGAACGACTGTCGGCTGGATCTACAGGTTCCCGCTCTTTAGTAACTGGTTTCGGCTTATGCTCCCACTCGCGGGATAACACCATCCGCCGCTCCAGTTCCCGGACTCCGGTGACGTACTGATCGAGGCGGGCACGATCGCGGGGGCCCAGATCGCGGCCCAATTTTCCAGCGTGACCCGCAACGGAATCCATGATACTTTCGCCAAGCTTCAGGCGGTCGATCTGCTGCTCGATCTCCTGCTGTGTGCCTTGCAGAAACAGGCGCCGATACAAGCTCGCAGCGCTGTCTTCGCACGGAATCATGACCCCGGCACCGGTCCATGTAAGGCTGCGCTGACCTTTGTTTACGTTGACTCCGAGGGTGAGTGACGGGAATCGTGTCTTGACGCCGATCTGATCCGCCATGTACTGATCGAGCGAGATGGAATTACGGAAACCACCGTTGGCGGGATGGGGAGCAGCAGTCAGGAAACAGACCTCTGAGGAGTGACTGCCATCCACATCGGGGTGTGACACTCCGCTGAAGACCGTGAATCGTTCCCGATGAGCCTTGAGCTCCTGGAGATAGGGCGATAACTCGTAGTCTTTGCCTGTGCCCCTGGGGAAGAATCCAGCGGGGAGCAGGCCGAGGTTATTGCAGATCGCCAGCATTCTGCGGGGTGTCTCGGGCTCAGCACCAAAGGCAGGCTGCATCGCGTCCAGAAATGGCAGGGCAAGCGCCACACCGGCCCCACGAAGAAACTGGCGTCTTGGGACGGCCCGGCCAAGATTGAGGAACGGTGCCGATTTACTGTCAGAGTTTCCCATTGCGCTTCACTTACTCCTGAATAATTTGCTCTGGACGACCTGGTGGATGAGGGTGCGCATTCCGTATCTATCCTTTTCGGATGCTTTCAGGATGCGCTCGACTTCGGCGCGATCCCCAAAC
>JACMLA010000443.1 GCA_014379815.1 Bryobacteraceae bacterium
CACGCCTCGCCGGCTCGTTTCGGGTGATTGCTCCCGATTACCCGGGCTACGGTCAGACCAGCATGCCGGATCACAAGAACTTCGAGTACTCGTTCGAGAACCTTGCAGGCGTTGTCGATGCCTTCGTCGGATCGCTTGGTCTGGCCCGGTATTCCATGTATGTGATGGATTACGGTGCGCCGATCGGCTATCGCCTCGCGCTCCTGCACCCTGAGCGCATTCAGGGCCTGATCGTGCAGAACGGCAATGCGTACGAGGAAGGCCTTCTCGAATTTTGGAACCCCATCAAAAAGTATTGGGCTGATCCGACACCCGCGAATCGAGCTGCCCTGCACTTTCTGAGCGATGCGAAATCGACCCGTTGGCAGTACGAAACCGGCGTCGCTGACACATCGCTTCTGGACCCTACCACGTGGCTCGTCGATCAGGTGGGCCTGGACCGGCCGGGTAATCTCGACATTCAGATGGACCTGATGCTTTCCTATGGGACGAACGTGCCGCTCTATCCTGAGTTTCAGGCGTTCTTCCGGAAATATCAACCGCCAACTCTGATCGTCTGGGGAAAAAATGATTTCATCTTTCCAGCAGAAGGCGCCGCGCCCTATGCTCGCGATTTGAAGAATCTCGAGACGCACATGCTGGATACCGGCCACTTCGCGCTCGAGACGCACGGCGAAGAGATCGGCAATCGGATCGAAGAGTTCCTGTTGAAGAATGTGAAGCGCTAAGGCTCGTGTTCCGCGTGAGGTCGCATGGCACGTAACTTTGGAGCTCTCGTTTTCACTCCGCTCGTTAAGGCGCTGCAGGAGAAATATGGCAGCCGCCGCCAATACGCGCACATGGAGGCGGGAGTTCCCACGCCCGACCGTCTCAGTCCTGGCGAATCTGCGTTTATTGCTGAGCGAGACAGCTTTTACATGGCGACGGTGGGAACGACGGGGTGGCCTTACGTGCAGCATCGGGGCGGCCCGAAAGGGTTTGTGAAGGTCATCGACGATCGCACGATTGCCTTTGCCGATTTCCGGGGAAACAGGCAGTACATCAGCACTGGCAACCTGGCGAACGACGATCGAGTTGCCCTGATCATGGTGGATTACGCGGGCCAGACGCGCCTGAAGATTCTTGGTCACGCGCAGATTGTCGAGGGCGAGGTTGGGCGGGAGTGGGTCGAGCGGCTTCGCGAGCCCGGCAGCAACGATGTCATCGAACGCGTGTACTTGATTCGGGTTGAAGGGTTCGACTGGAACTGTCCCCAGCACATCACTCCGCGTTTTACGGAAGAACAGATTCGGGAGGCGCTTATTCCGTTCGAGCGTCGCCTGGATGTGCTGACTAGAGAGAACGAGAAACTGCGGAACCGGGTGAACCCAGAAGGAGATGGACCATGAAACACGCAGAAACAGTGGCGACAAGTCGTCGTGAGTTTCTCCAACTCGCGTGCATATCGGCCGGAACAAGTCGGCTTACCGGGCCGACAGGCGATTACAAACGCTGTGATATCGATCAGTGCCGATCCGGTTAGTCAACTCGTCAATACCCACTGGCACACGGATCACACCTACGGCAACGCATGGCTTCATTCCGCCGCCGACGCGATCACCGCCCACGAAAACACCCGAAAGCGTCTTGCTGTGGATATTCGCGTCGAGGGCTGGCAATGGACGTTTCCGGCTGCGACTGCCGCTTTTCGACGTACCTGTCCCGAGTCCCCCGGTATTGCCCGGTGCGCTCCTCATAGTCGCCATGACGCCTGGATATTCGGCTACCGATCGCGCAATAACCCGGAAAACGCAACTTTCCAGGACGGCACATCTGGGCGGCGGCCAGTGGAATGACTGACTGCAGACGTGGGGCGTGTATTGGCACCGTGAGACGGCTGGACCAGGGCTAGCTTAGCTTGACTTCTTACCAATTACCAAAAATCTTAGAGGGATAAAAATGAACTTCCGATTTTCTTGTTTATATGCGCTGACGACGTTTGCTTCGCAAGGCGGATTATGCGCCCAGTCCGCACCAGACCTTGCGCAGCAGATCGCCGAACTCATGG
>JACMLA010000444.1 GCA_014379815.1 Bryobacteraceae bacterium
CCCTCGCTGGTGGAGGGTTTGGCGGAGGTCCCGGCGGTGGTGGCGGCGGAGGTGCGGCCAGCAATCGCCGCCTGGACCTCAGCCTTCGCTTCAGCTTCTAAACACAGCAAGCTTTTGCAGTGGCAACTTTGCGCTAGTGTTCTGAGTTAGAAATCCGCTGAACAATTGCGCGCCTTGAAAACCGGCTCCCTTACGGTCGCGGCTCTGTATTGGCGGTTGTTTCCGAGCCGCGACCGTAAGGGAGTCGGGCAGCGACTTTGTGAACGACGTTCTAACTCAGGACACCAGCAAGTTTTGCACTATGATGACGCCCCGAAAACGGTAACTCACCGTAGCACGAGGTCCACGCAGTGCAACCCCCACGGGTCAGGGCTTTCCTGACCCGATTTTTTCTTTAATTCCACTCGCTGTCCCCAGCCAGTCATCCTGTAATCAGATGCGAATCCTTCTGTACAGCGGCAAGGGCGGGGTCGGCAAGACCAGCGTCGCCGCAGCCACGGGGCTCCGCCTCAGTCAACTCGGCTACCAAACGCTGGTGATGAGCGTAGATCCGGCACATAGCCTCGGTGACTCCTTCAACATCGGTGGCAACCTGTTCCACGGTCTGACCGCCGATCCTCTCAAGATCAACGACAAGCTCGATATTCAGGAAGTCAACATTCAGACTGAGGTCAAACGCCACTGGCGTGAAATCTCGACCTACATCATAGGGATCCTTCGAACCACCGGCATTGGCAACGTCGAGGCAGAGGAACTGGCGATCCTGCCAGGCATGGAAGAGCTCAGCGCATTGATGTACGTCAATCAGTACCGAAAGAGCGGCCGGTACCAGGTCGTCGTACTCGATTGCGCGCCCACTGCGGAGTCGATCCGCTTCATCTCCATGCCGACAACGCTGGACTGGTACATGAAGCACGTCTTCCCCTTTCAGCGCAGTTTCCTGAAAGCGATCCGACCTCTGGCAAACCGCGTGTCGCCAATCGAACTCCCGCCTGACAGCTACTTCGGAAATATGCAGGATCTCTTCCAGAGGCTGGAAGGCATTGACGAGGTGCTCGAAAATCCCGAAGTAACGACCGCTCGTCTGGTTACCAATCCTGAGCAGATGGTGTTACGCGAAACACAGCGCGCGTTTGTCTACTTCTCACTCCACGGCCTCACGGTCGATTCCATCATTGCGAATCGAATCCTGCCTGAAGCGGCAGAGGGGAGCTTCTTCGGCGCGTGGCGGGAAGCGCAGAGCCATGTGCTGGAGCAAATGGACAGCTACTTTGCCCCGGTAAACGTCAAGAGGGTGCCACTGTTTGCTCAGGAGGTAGTCGGCCAGGAGCGCCTTGAAGAACTTGGAAAGCGGCTCTACACTCCAGACGAGGATCCCTCGCTGGCTCTGCGTGACGAGCGTCCCTATACCTTTTCCAAAGTCGGCGAGCACTACGAAGTTCGTCTGCAGCTACCCTTTGCCGTGAAGGGCGAAGTCTCGCTTTTCAAAAAGTCCGACGAGCTGGTTGTCGAGATAGGAAGCCTGCGGCGGCATATCGGACTGCCCACTTCCATGACCGCTCTGACACCTCGTCGTGCACGGCTGGATAATAAGATTTTGACCGTAGAACTACAGGAGAGTGTCTGATGACTGAACAGACTAGCAAGACCTGCGATTGCGGTTGCATGGGCGTTGGCCCTGCAATCTCGCACATGATGAACAGCCTCGGCCCGAAGGAAGCGCGTGACCATTTCCGGGCCTCGCGAATCGAGTTCCTGAAAGGTATGAGATCTCTTCTCGATGCCCGTATCGACCAGCTCTCGAAGCAAAAATCCGGCGGCGGCGGCACCACGGTTCCTGTCGAGTGAAACGCCGCGATGTGCTGGCGCTCCCGTTGGCATCCGTCGCGCTGGCACAAACTGCAGAGCCTCTCAGGATCGGCATAGCCGGTCTGGTCCATGGGCACGTTAGCGGGTTCCTCAATGCCGCCGTCAAACGTCCGGATTGCCGGATCGTCGGACTAGCGGACCCGTCAGCCCAGCTGCGCTCAACGTACGCGGAGCGGTTCGGTGTCGCTACATCTGCATCGTTCGGAACAACAACAGAACTGATCGATCGCGCCAAACCAGAAGTTGTCGCCTGCTTCGGCAGTACTTTTGACCACGCCGACGCTGTCGAAGCGTGCGCTGCAAAACGTATCCCCGTGATGATGGAAAAGCCGCTCGCCGTCAGCATGGAGCATGCCTCACGCATCCAGAAAGCGGCGGAGCGTTCGGGCATTCCCGTTATCGTGAACTACGAGACCACGTGGTACGCATCGCATGGCGAAATCTGGAAACTGATTCACGACGCAAAAGCAGCGGGCGAGATCCGGCGCATGGTCGTCATGGATGGCCACCAGGGTCCAAAGGAGATCGGCGTACAACCCGAGTTCCTGTCGTGGCTTACCGATCCGGTTCGCAACGGAGCCGGCGCACTTTTCGACTTCGGCTGCTATGGCGCAAATCTGATGACATGGCTGATGGACAATGCCCGTCCTGTATCCGTAACGGCAACGACAAAGCGCATCAAACCTGACATCTATGCGAATGTGGACGATGACGCAACCGTCCTTGTCGAATACCCCAAAGCGCAGGGCGTGATCGAAGCGTCGTGGAACTGGCCGTACAGCCGGAAAGACATCGAAGTATACGGCGAAACTGGTTACGCAATCGCAACGGGCGGCAACAACATTCGCTTGCGTATGGCTAAGAACGCGGAGCAAAGCCGGACTCCCGAGCCCTTACCGGCTATGGACCGCGACTCCATTTCGTATCTGCATTCAGTGGTTCGAACTGGACGCAAAGTACATGGTCTGTCGTCACTGGAGAACAATCTCATCGTGACCGAGATCCTCGTGGCCGCGCGCGAGTCAGCCCGTACCGGTAAGCGCGTGGAACTCGCCCGCAGATAGCCGCCACGCGACAATAACAAACGTGAATTACGTCAGACTTGGTGCAACAGGCCTTAAGGTCTCCAGACTCTGCCTCGGCTGTATGACCTACGGGTCAAAAAAGTGGCGTGAGTGGGTTCTTGAAGAAGACGAAAGCCGCCCGTTCCTGCAGCGGGCCATCGAAGCGGGAATCAACTTCTTCGACACTGCCGATATGTACTCTCTCGGCGTAAGCGAAGAGATTCTTGGCCGTGCCCTCGAAGACTTCGGCGGGGGCAGGGACAAGGTCGTCATCGCAACCAAGGTGTACCAGCCCATGAACGAGGACCCCAACGGCCGGGGCCTCTCACGCAAGCACATTCTGCATTCGATCGATGACAGCTTGCGGCGTCTCAAGACCGATTACATCGACCTGTATCAGATTCATCGCTTCGACCCCCATACCCCGATTGAAGAAACACTGGAAGCTCTCGATGATGTCGTTCGCAGTGGGAAAGCCTTGTATATCGGCGGCTCGTCGATGTGGGCCTGGCAGTTTGCGAAGATGCTGTACACGTCCGAGTCAATGGGTCTGACACGCTTCGTCAGCATGCAGAATCACTACAACCTCGTGTATCGGGAAGAAGAACGGGAAATGTTTCCTCTCTGCGAGGAGGAGGGAATCGGTGTCATCCCCTGGAGCCCTTTGGCGCGTGGCTTTCTTGCAGGCAATCGCCGTAAAGAAGATCACGGGGAAACGGTTCGCGCTAAGACGGACGACATTGCGCAGAGGATGTACTACCAGCCATCTGATTTCACTGTTGTCGAGCGGGTCACAGAAATCGCGGCGCGCCGGGGCGTTTCCAATGCGCAGATTGCCCTCGCATGGGTGCTCGCCAGGCCCGGAGTTACCGCTCCGATCGTAGGAGCAAGCCGGATGCAGCACCTCGACGACGCGCTGGCAGCACTGGACCTTCGGCTGGATGCTGACGAGCTTCGGGCCCTCGAGGAACCATACATGCCTCACCCGGTTTTAGGCCACTCGTAAGCAGTTCCGGTGATAGCATAAAGCCGTGCCCGACAACACAGTTTCCCGACGCCATTTCTTCTTTGGAAGTTTGTTGAGCG
>JACMLA010000445.1 GCA_014379815.1 Bryobacteraceae bacterium
AGTATCTTTACACGCAAGACAACCGCCTCATCGCTGAAGAACTTTTCCGTAAGCTGCTCCGTTAGTTCCACCGTCTTACAAGGTGAAACAGACGAAAACCGCAACTTCTGCGGAGTGCGGGGACGCTCTTCCTCTTCCATAAACGCATAAAGAATCCGTGCCTGTCCTCAAAGACGGCCAGGTAGTCTGGATTCAACCGGAAGAATCCAAGTTGACGACGAGAACGAAGCCGATGGCGCGGCGGACGCTGCGCGTTCCCGTCCCCGGGCGCTTTTGGTTGACGTTGTTTCGCGATAGTGTCGGGTCATAAGGAGGTCCCTGTGACCCGTCTTCGCAAGATAATGCTGGAGGAACTCCAGCGACGTAACTTCTCTGAAGCTACGACACGCGCATACATCGGTGCTGTCGAGCGATTCGCCCGCTACTTCGGCAAGCCACCGGATAAGCTCGGCCCAGAACATATCCGTGAGTGGCAGGCTCATCTATTGCACAAACGCAAGCTGGCGGTGGGAACGGTCGTGGCGCAGACCGCCGGCCTGCGGTTCTTCTTCGTGCGCACGCTGAAGCGCCGTTTTCCACCAGACTCCATCCCCTATCCGAAGTACACGCATCACCGCGTTCCGAAAGTGTTGAGTCCGGAGGAAGTGGCACAGTTGATCGATGCCGCCAGCAATCTCCAGGCGCGCGCAATCCTCATGCTGCTTTACTCCACCGGCATGCGGCGCAGCGAGCTCGTCCGATTGCGGGTGGAGGACATCGACAGCAAACGCATGATCGTGCATATCCGTCAGGGCAAAGGCGGGAAGGATCGCGATGTCCCGTTGTGCCCGCGGTTGCTCGAAACGCTGCGCGAGTACTGGCGCTGGAAGAAACCGAAGACCTGGCTGTTTCCAGCCGGAATCGCAAAGCGCGGCGACGACCACCTAACTGACAAAGAGATCTGGTACGTCTGCTCGGAAGCCGCCCGTCATGCGGGCCTCAAGAAACGCGTCGCGCCCCACATGCTCCGGCACAGTTTCGCCACTCACCTGCTGGAGAACGGCGCCGATCTGCCGACCATCCAGATCCTGATGGGGCATGCAGATCTGGAGGCAACCAGTATCTACCTGCACTTATCGCGACGGCACCTGGAAACGACGATCAACCCGCTCGAGCATCTGTCGGTTTCCGGCGTAGCAGAGACCAACCATTTCTACCACCGTCCGCGACAAAAATGAGCCGGCCAGCCGTGGAGGTGGCCGACATCCTCCGCGCACAAGGTAACCGCTTTCTAGACAGGTATAAGAAGAGCTTCAGTTTTCAACAGCTCAAAGCCTTCCGGGCCATTCAACATTGCCGCACGGCGGCGCTGGGAGGCCATTTCGATGCCTGTTTACGGTGCGGTCACCAGGCCATCTCCTATAACTCCTGTCGCAACCGCCATTGTCCAAAGTGCCAGGCGAAGGCGCGTGAACAGTGGCTCACCGCGCGTGAACAGGAACTTCTCGTCAGCGACTACTTTCACGTGGTCTTCACGGTGCCGCATGAACTCAATGAGCTGGCACTGAAGAACCCACGCGTGTTCTACGACCTGTTATTCACCGCCAGTGCGCAAACCTTACTGGAAGTCGCCGCCGATCCCCGGCACCTCGGGGCGGAGATCGGCGCGATCAGTATTCTGCACACGTGGGGACAAAACCTTCTGCTGCATCCGCACGTTCACTGCGTTATTCCGGCGGGCGGGCTCGCCCCAAACCATAGCCACTGGGTTCATCCTCGTTATCCTTTCTTTTTGCCGGTCAAGGTTCTCAGCCGTGTATTTCGCGGCAAGTTCTGCGCCGGACTGAAACGTCTCTACAAGCACAAGCGATTACGCTGTGCCGGACCCGTCTCCCTGCTGGCCGAGCCGAAACAGTTCCATCAGCTTCTGCGGCGCTTGCATCGCCAGGACTGGGTCGTCTACGCCAAACCTTCCTTTGGAGGCCCCCTGAAGGTCTTACGCTATCTGGGCCGGTACACACACCGGATCGCCATTTCGAATCACCGCCTGCTGGCGTATGATGGCCAGCGCGTCACCTTCCGCTGGAAGGACTATGCTCATGGCGGCAAGCAGCGCAAAATGACGCTGGATGGAACCGAGTTCCTGCGCCGTTTCTTCCTGCATGTGCTGCCGAAGGGATTCGTCCGAATCCGGCATTTCGGATTCCTCGCCAATCGATTCCGCAGCAGTCGGCTCGCACTGTGCCGTCAACTGCTTCCAACTAGTTTCCCCGTAGCCCCAGTTCTGCAGACTCAGACCGAGGTTCGATCGAACTGGCAGTGTCCCCATTGTGGTGGGCCCATGATCGTGCTCCTCAGGCTCACTTCGGCGGAACTGTGTCTGTGCAACTACTTCGATTCTTCGTAGTCCTGCATCTAGTGGCGACCCGTCGGCGTGCCTCCGGCACGTCACCGCGATTGTGTGTCCGGACCCTCGTCACTGACACTTTCAAAGGGAGTTTTCAGCACATTTTCGAGCCGAAACAGCTCCATCCCAGCAGCCCCTCGAAGAAATTACCCACACCCGCGGCGTCAGGCTATTCCGTCCAGACCATCAAACCGGCATTCAACGCCCATAGACCGCGTCCGCCGCAAACGCCAGCGCCTTCCTTCTAGTCTCCTTATCGAAAATGTCACGGCACCGACAACAGGACTGCGCCCGCGCATTTTCCCGCCGGGACATTTCCGATCAAGGCTAGCGACTATACGTCCGAGTGGATTCCTGCGGATCTGCCAACCGCTCTGGCACGAGTTCCACAATTGCGACCGTCAATGACGGGCGCTGTTTGTCGGCCTCGCCAGCCGACGTTCCTGGATGTGATCAACCGGAGCGACGTCCGACGGCTGGTTCGTCCTGAGCAGTGTACGGCACGCTCTCCCGAGCTTGCTTGCTAGACTATG
>JACMLA010000446.1 GCA_014379815.1 Bryobacteraceae bacterium
AGCGGCGAATGTTTGTAGAACCGAGCAGAATTCCGGCCGGATTTACCCAGATTACTGATGCTGTCGTTGCAGCTCCGGCGATTTCTTCCGGCGGGAGCGTTGCCGGCATTCCGGAAGGAGTCTACAGCGGAGCGCAGACCGACCAGGGAGAACGGTATGCGCCGCCTCCGGAAGCACCCGCAAAACGGCAGCCCGTGGCAGCAGATCGGGCGATACCGGTTCGTCTGGGCGGCAAGGTACTCGAAGCAAAGATCATCCGGCGCGTGATTCCTGAATATCCTGCACTGGCGCGATCCATGCGTGTATCCGGCAGGGTCAGTTTGACCAGCATTATCGGCCGCGACGGCACGGTTCGCGATCTGAAACTGGTTGCAGGACATCCGCTTCTGGCAAATGCTGCGCTGGCCGCGGTTCGCCAGTGGGTCTATTCACCGACGTTACTTAACGGAGAACCGGTGGAGGTAATGGCGCCGATCGAGGTGAATTTCACTCTGGCGCAGTAGCGGTATTCCATCGCTTGTCGGCGAAGCGGATCATCAACCATAAAATCAGGAACAGCACCGCACCGAATGCAGTCAGATGCAACACGTGATCGCGCAGCCAGGCGAGAGCGTTATCACCCATGGCACGACCGAGGTAAGCCAGAGCGAGATATCGGGGAACCCGCGCGGCGACGAAGACCAGCGCGAATTGAAGGATCGGTGAGCCAAGAGCGCCGGCGCAGAGCACGAAAATCTTCATCGGCATGATTGGCAACGGCACCAGAGCCGAGATAAATACCGTCAGCAGACCATATCGATCAAACCAGGTGCGAAACTGCATGGCACGCTTCGAGGCAATGCGTTTCCGGAGAAGCAACTGACCTCCGCGGCGGGCCACCGAGAACAGAAACAGATTACCGGCTGTCGATCCGACAATAGCCAGAAATGCCAGAAAAATTATCTGGTCCGGACTGCGGGAGGAAAGATAGACCAACAGAACATCGACACCGCTGGGGACCGGAATACCAGAGCCATCGAGAAAGGAAGCGATTAGTAATCCCCACGGACCCCAGGCGACCAGAGCCGCCAGAAAGTCTTTCATGATCCGGTCAACTCGCGCAAGCGTGCCTCATCAATGATTTCTAATCCGAGTTCGCGCGCTTTCTCGAGCTTCGATCCTGCGTCTTCCCCGGAAACAACGTAATTCGTTTTTTTACTCACCGATCCGGAAACCTTTCCACCAGCTGATTCGATTTTTTCTTTTGCTTCTTCACGGGACCATACCGGCAGCGTGCCCGTGAGCACGAAGGTTTGACCGGAAAGCGCTCCCGTACTTTTGCGTTTTTCGTGCGTAAACTGCAGTCCCGCGAGGCGAAGCCTTTCGACGAGTTCATGGTTCCTCACCTCGTCGAAGAAATGTCTGATACTGTGCGCTACCTTTGGTCCGACTTCCTCTGTTCCCTGCAAAACATCGGTGCCAGCTGTCATGATGGCATCCATGGAGCCGAAGCTTTCCGCGAGCAGGACGGCTGTCCGCTCACCGACAAAGGGAATTCCCAGCCCGTTAAGAACTCGTGGAAGGGGCTGCGCTTTCGATGTCCGGATGTTGTTGAGCACACGTTCGGCGGACTTGGTTCCCATTCGCTCCAGCTGAAGCAGCTGATCGATGCGCAAGTCATAAAGATCCGCTACGCTTTTCAGGAGTCCGCCTTCCACCAGCTGGTCGACAAGGGCATCACCCATGCCGTCGATATTCATCACGGGCCGTGCCGCAAAGTGGAGGATGGATTCCTTCAGGCGCGCTGGGCAATTC
>JACMLA010000056.1 GCA_014379815.1 Bryobacteraceae bacterium
AGGAACTGGTGCCGGCCGCCCTCGACAGGTCGGTTTCGTGAGGCCAGCCAGGCTAAGCTGAGTCCGTTTCCCAACGCTCATGTATAGCCGTAACAAGCTGCTGGTCTTTAACGCCGTAGTGTGTTGATGGGACAATCGATGGAAGACATATCCATGAGAATTCGCTGGCGTCAATCGCAATCGGTGTGGGCTGTTGGTTTCGTCTCCATCGTGGCTCTTGCGTTGACGGCGCGGTTCTCGCCGGCTCAGACGGCAGCTACACCTGCAGACTCTTCGTTCGGAGAGTTTGTCCAACCATTTCTGGCGAAGAACTGCCTCGGGTGCCACAGTGTCGAAAATAGTACAGCAGGCGTCCGGGTCGACGGCCTCGATGCGAAGTTTTCCGATGACCAGGTCAAGACATGGGACGCGGTCCGGCATAGGGTTAGCACCGGCACCATGCCACCAAAAGGGCACCCGCAACCTACTGCGGTCGAGCGCCAGCGGATCTCCGAGTGGATCGGGCGCGGGCTGGAAGTTGCTCGTTTGCGTCCGGCACCTAAGAACGGCCAGGTGCTGCGACTGACCGTTGCCCAGTACCGGAATACTCTGCGCGAGCTGTTGCTTCTCGACGATGAGCTGACGTCCGCGCTTCCCCCGGACGCTGTATCTAAAGAGGGATTCCTGAACAATAAAGACACGCAGCAGTTGTCTCCCCTGCTGCTGGAAGCCTTCTTTGAAATCGCAGAGAAAGCTCTGGACCGGGCGATCGTCGATCCGGCGCACAAACCTTCCATTCAGAACTTTCGTGTCGATCTGGGTGCGGGGGTCAATCCTGCGCCGCTGACTGAGAAGCTCGTGCTCGGGGCCGGGAGTCAATTGCTGGAGAACTCAGACGTCCTGGTCACCCAACTCAAGCCTTCAAAGCCGTTCCCGTTCGACCCGTTTTACATGCAGACCAAATATCGATTCATCGAAGGATATCAGGGGAACGAAACGGTACGCGGATGGCGGGATTACGACAGCATTTATCACTCTGTCTTCGCCGACATGCGGGGTAGCACGGGTTATCCGAAAGGAGCGGCCTATAGCAGCGTCCCGCAGGGACTGTTGTTGCGTCCGGCTATTCCGACAGAGGAGATGTTCGATGCCGACGGCACCTACGGGCCCAAGGCGAACTTCAAGATTTCACTGCGTGAGTTGCCCGACGCAGGCCGGTTCCGGGTGACTATTACCGCGGCCCGATACAATGATGGGCTTTTGCTGGATCGGGATGCGGCAGCGGCGACTGGCAAGGGAATAGTCTGGCGCGATTTAAAGTCTCCGGGAACGGTCACGATTCCTAAAGCCGGTATCTACCAGGTTGACGTACATGCGTCAGAGAGCAAGCTATCGGCTCCGGACGCATCGCATCTCAGTGAGGGGTTGACCGCAGCGTGGCCGTTGACAGGGCTGGCGGACAACGGCTTGGCCGGCCGACTTGAGGGAAAAGCCCGCTTTATCGACTCGCCTGTGGGAAAAGCGGTTTCGCTGACAGGAGGTGCCGATGCGCTGGTCATCCCACGCAGCGCGATCCCCACGGATGATACGAAGCACGTGGGCGAGGGCGATTTCACGATCTCAGCGTGGATTCACCCGAGGCAACTGGAAAGAGCGACGATCGTAAGTTTGACCGGGCAGGGCCGCAATCTGGGTTGGTCTCTGGAGCTGCCGGACGCCCGGGGCACTCTGCGGTTGCAAACCGCGGGACAGGCCGAGCAGGCCAACGGAATCGTCTCTTCCCGACCGGGAGCGATCCGTCCCAACGCTTGGCAGCATGTGGCGGCCGTTGTGCGGCGCGGCAGAAACGAAACCCTGATTTTTGTGAACGGGAACCTGCTGGCCAAAGGGCCTTTAGGCGCGGCGCAGTTCGACGATCCGAAAGCGGATCTGCAAATCGGCAACTTCTCCGGCACTCAACCATTTCAGGGCGACCTGGCGGATGTACGGCTCTATCGACGTCCCCTCGAGACACCTGAGATTCTGGCTTTGGTGCAACCGGGAAAACAGCTGTTGCAGCCCGCTGCAGAAAAGCGGCGTGGAAACCGCAGGCAGCAGCCGGAATTGAGCCTGAATCTGGGGGAGCGGCAATTCTCAGGCGCTTTGCAGCAACCCGCATTTCTGGTAGTACGGCTGGAAGCAGGGCCCCTCCAGCTGAGCGCGAAATATGACGATGCGAAGGAACTGGATCGCGTTGTGCTGACTCCGCTGCTCCTGGAGCAGGAACTGGCAAAACAGTTTTTGACATTTGAAAAACGGCTTCCCAGAGTCGGCGTTCACCTTGGCCTGCGACGGGATTGCGGGAGTACATTCGGTCCGGTTGGTACTCCGCAGACTGTGACCGGCGACAAACCTGCCAAATATGTATTTAAGGGGAACATCGAAAACTTCGCGAACCCCCATGTAGAGCGGGGCAACGTTAATTACCTTGCCGGTATTCGCGAAATCGGCGTTCGCAGCGAATACACGGACGGCCGTGACATGCCGCGCCTGCTGATCCGCTCGGTTGAGTTTGAGGGACCGTACCATGACATCTGGCCGCCGCAATCCCACAAGAACATCTTTGTGGACTTCGATCGAAAGAGTGATACGCAGGCCTGGGCCCGCAGAATCGTTCACGATTTCGCGACACGCGCTTACCGGCGTCCGATTACACCGGCTGAAGAATTGGGCTTGATGGCTGTGTACACCAAAGCACAGGCTGGCGGGCGCAGCTTTCGGGAGTCGGTGAAAGATACGCTGCAGGTGGTGTTGACGTCGCCGCAGTTCCTGTTCCTGCTGGAGACCAGCTCCAGCCCGGGGCCTGAGCCGCTGGACCGCTTTGAACTGGCCTCTAAGCTTTCTTACTTCCTGTGGAACGGACCACCGGACCGGAAGACGATGCAACTGGCATCGAGTGGACTTCTGGCGAAACAGCTGGATACTGAAGTGGACCGAATGATCGGTGATGCGCGCTTCTCCAGATTCGTGAATGAATTTGCGTCCCAGTGGCTGAGTCTGGATAAATTCCAGGTGCTGGAAGCAGACCGCAAGCGTTACCCCAGGCTCACACGCGACACCCGGACTGAGTTGAAGCAGGAACCCGTCGAATTCATTCAGTATCTGATCCGGAATAATCTGCCGGTGAAGAACCTGATTTCCTCGGATTTCATTTTGGCGAATGAGACGGTTGCCAGCTACTACGACCTCGCTGCAAAGACGGAGAGCGGCTTTGAGTTTGTGGCGATTCCGCACGGGCGGCCGGATCTGGGTGGCATTTTGACGCAGTCGGCGATTCTGGCGGGCCTGTCGGATGGGCGTGAATCGAACCCGGTAAAAAGGGGGGCGTGGGTAGCTCGGAAGATCATCGCCGAGCCTCCGGCAGACCCTCCGCCCAATGTGCCGGCGCTGACGGCCGATGAAAAAGGTCTGACGCTCCGGCAGCGACTGGAGCAGCACCGCAGCGTGCCGGCATGTATGCAGTGTCACTTGAAGATCGACCCATGGGGCGTGGCATTCGAGGAGTATGATGCCGGCGGG
>JACMLA010000447.1 GCA_014379815.1 Bryobacteraceae bacterium
AATCCGGCACGCGAATGACTTCCCAGCCGCCGCACCTGAATTACCTCAACGCAGATGTCCAGGAGTTCCCCCGCAGGCGTGTGGAGGTCATCCACAAACGTGATGAGGACTTGTGAAAAGTCTCTCGCTGAATAGCGCATGAGGTTGTACATACGAACCGCTCCGCCATCCGACAGAGGGTAAGGCGAGTAACAGCTTGCGATCAGGACAACGGGATTTTGCCTTTGCGCCCGGCCGGGGAAGACGGCAACGTCTCCGCTTCCAAGTGCCAGAATCTCCTCATCGCCGAAAACTGGCCGCGGCTGTCTTTCGATACACCCGGCGATGTTGCCGGCATCTGCAAGGGCGGTTGCGGCAGCCTCGTCGTTCTCCAGCGCAGCTTTCCGGTTCAACCGGATGAGTGCATCGCTCCACAGCAGCGCGAATTGATCCGGATCCACGATGCTGCGGGCGAGAAAGCGCAAATAGTTCCGCTCCAGGACCAGAGCCAGTTCTGATTCGGTGTAGTAGCGCGAGGTCGTGGTCCGATGGTCATGGACGGTATTGGCGTTTGCGACAAACACGGTGGGCCAGCCTCGCTGCCACGCCCGAACGCCAATGTCGAGATCTTCCACATAGGCTGGCTCATAGACTTCTCCGATCCCGCCAAGCGACAGCAACTTCGTCATGTCGTACAAGGAGCAGCCGCCGCTTCCGTACAGTACCCATGTCAGATTTTCGTCCGCAATCGGTTCAATGCAGTGGACCGGAAAGTGCGTGTCCGTGCGAATCCTGGCGATGGGACGCATGACCGCTTTACCTGTTTCTTCGCGCCGCTTTCCTGCTGGGAAGAAAATTTGCGCCGTCGCGCAGAACAGGTCCGGTACCTGATCAAATGCTTCCCGGAGCGCCGCTAAAAATCGCGAATCGGGAACCATGTCGTTGTTCAGCAGGCACACGTGGGAGAACCGGCCAGCATGCACTCCGCGGTTCACGGCACGGGCGAAGGAAAGTGGCTCGGCGCTGTGTACGATGCGAACGTCGGGGTAAGTTCCGCGCAGAAATGCTTCAGTTTCATCATCTGAGCCGTTATCCACCACGATGATTTCGTCGGCCTTGCCGCGTATTTCGGGGAGCAAACGCTCTAGCAGGGTCTTGCCATTACGCGAGGGGATGACGACCGTGATCCCTGCTGGCAAAGCTACTTTGGGCGGCGACGTTTCGGAGGTTGCTGCCGACAACAATCTGCGTTTACGGAGTGCCGCCCGCCTGCCGGCCCATTGTCCTAGCAGCAATGACCAGGGTCTCCGAAGTTGCTCAGGATGCCGTAAGCGCCATAACCACGTATAGAGATCACCACCCGGTCGCAATTGAAAGCGGGTGTGCTCGCGCAATCGCCACATCAAATGCCTTGACAATCCGGGAACTCCGCTGAGACGCAGAGAAAAGTGATCCAGATTTTGGTTGTAAAGGAGCGTGTTCAGACCAGCAATCCGCAAGCCGGTCCACTGCAGATCGCGATAGGGCGCGCCGGGCTGAAGAACAATGGCTCCGTGCCGTACCGCTCGACCCTTTAGAGCCTGCGAGATACGTGCCAGATTATCGTTCGTCGAGCGGTCAAAGCGCCATGGAATCCAGCGCCCGAGAACCGGAGGGAACTCAGAAACGACAAACAGCTCCAGTTCCGGAGCAATTTCAGCAAAACTGCGGACGAAAGGGTCGACGAGATCTGCGAAACACGACGCAAAGGCAACCTTGACGTGCTCACGCGATGCACTCACGCGCTACGCTCGGGGCTAGATGAGGGACATCTCATCCAGCTTCTTGCCACAGTCGAAGTCGCTCAGCATCTCCAGCGCCTGCAGACAGAATGCAGTCGAGACTGGGTTGACGTGTGGCACCAAGTCAGGGCCGCGCCGGCCGAAGAAGTAACCGCCATGCAGTCGCTCGTCGTCGCTGAGAGCCTGAAAGGTGGCGATTCTGCGGGCTTCCTCCCGACCTTCGACCTCGTTCCAGGGAACAAGTCCTGCCTGATGCGCGAGCAAACGGATCCGAAGCAGCTGGGCATTTACATCGGCGCGTTCAAACTCGTCCCGAATCTTCCGCAGATTGTGCGACACCATCGTGATACCGCGGGAAAGGACATTTTCCTCGTGTTCAAACAGCATCGCTTCCAGAAAGTACAGGTAGGCGTGCAAGCGATCCATCGTTTTGGATCTCGTTTCTGCGGGCAAAAACGCATCGGCGTGCCGGATAGCCCAGGTCGCAGTCTTCACCCAGGAGTCTCTGAAATCTGACCGCCCGGTAACCACACTAAGCTCACGCCACGCGAGGGCGGATTTGAGTTGATAACAGCCCGGTGAGCGCGACCACTGAGACTGATAAGCGAGTGGTTGCAGGGACGGTAGGCTCAGAATCGGGTTATGAACGCCGGCTTCGCAGGTAGAAAACAGGTTCATCGACTCTCCGCCCGCAATCGCAGCATCCAGAAGTCCCTGACTTCCATTAATACGCCAGAGAGCCAGCAATCCGCGTACGATGATGCCCGTATCGAAGAAGTACGTCAGAGGTTCGGGCCCATCGCTGGTCGGGTATTCAAATGGCCAGATACCCGGCGACGGTAACCACGCGGCATTCACCAGAAAGTCGGCAGCGTCTTTCGCGGCGATGAGATAACGGGTCTCGCCGGTACGCTGGTACAGGTATGCCAGAGCGCTTATCGAATAGCCGGTTATCTCGGTAGACAGACGCCGGTTCTTGCCCAAATCCGCGCCGTAAAAGCGTGCGAATCCCCCCGAAACATATCGGATGCCCGAGTCCAAAAACCAACTGCCGGCAAGGTCGGTACGGTTCGGAAGGAAGATGTCGGAAGCCAACAGGCTGGGTTCTGAAGCGTAGCTGATTTTTTTATCCTAGCATCTACACACGTGTGGCTGTTCTTAAACCGCTACGATGGAGAGCAGAACATTGTGTCGCGTCTGAACCGCTTGCTTATGCCCGCCGCCATTGTCGTTCTCGGTTCCATCGCTGGGTTTGCGCAGGAGCAGGCGCGACCCGGTATTTTACGGGGACGGCTGCTGCAACTCTCCGCCACTGGGCTCACAGTCACGACCAACGCCGGGGAAGCAGTGGAGTGCACGATGGATAACTCCACGTATCTGGAACGTGAGGGCCAGCGGATCTTCAGTGGTGCCTTGCGGACTAACGACCCTCTGGAGATCATCGCGGATCGCAAACCCGGAAGCTGCCATGCGCGAACGATTCGGGTGATTGCTCCAGGCACGCGCCTGCTCAGCTTACGGCCGACCCGCTCGTCGCTGGACCACATCTTTCCCCGGGGAAATCTGACGTTCTCGGGAGTGATCCGCCGGCTGAATGCAAACGTGCTGGTCCTGCGAACGCGGGAAGAGCCGGAGAAGATGGTGTTCCTGCGCGAAGACACGCGATATCTCGATAGCGGCATGCCCGCGGACTTCCAGCAACTGGGCGTAAACACCCGGGTCTTCATACGGGGTGGGCGCAACCTCGACAACAATCTTGAGGCGTATCAGGTAATCTGGGGCGAAATTGAAGGACCCAAGTCAGGTCATTAGGCTGGGTTTACTTCACTAACCGTGGCATAAGTGGCCCGATTAGGGCCAGAAACAACACATACGCTCCGGCAAGCGGTCCCAGCCTGGGCTCCAGTGCGGTACCCAGGCCGGCAATCACAATAGAAAACTCGCCACGCGCTACCAGCACTAGACCCGCGCGTAGCTTGGCCTCCTTGTTTCCCGTGCGTCTTGCTGCCCAGTAGCCCGTCAGGACCTTGGTAAATGCCGTCGTGATCCCAAGGGCGATCGCTGGCAGAGCCACCGGGGGCAACGTGGCCGGATCAATCTGCAGCCCGAAGAAAAAGAAAAATGTCGCCGCAAACAGGTCACGGAGTGGGGTAAGCAGTCGCTGAGACTGATGGGCAATCGGGCCTGACAAAGTAACACCCACCAGAAAAGCAGCTACGGCCGATGATACTTGCAACCGTTGCGCAAGCCCAGCTACCAGCAGCACTGCCCCGAAGGTGCTAAGCAACACAACTTCGTCAGCAGTGTGAGCCACCCATCGACTGATGCCTTGCCCGTGGCGTAGAGCCAGATACAGGATGACGGCGACAGTCAACAGGGCAATTGCAACTGAGGCCATCATCGTCGCTGGGTCGCCCCCTCGCAGCAGGACAGCCACAAACGGCAGGTAGACTGCCATCGCCAGATCTTCCAGAACGAGGACGGAGAGAACCGAAGGAGTTTCCGGGTTATTCAGGCGCTGCAGGTCCGAAAGTACTTTGGCGATGATACCGGATGAGGAAACCCAGGTCACTCCCCCTAGAAGCACAGCGGAAAGGGTGGACCAGCCTAGCAAAAAACCTGCAATCAGGCCAGGAGTGAAGTTGAGCAGGAAATCTGCGCTACCTGCAGGTAAGCCCTGACGCAGATTTCTGTGTAGTTCCTCTCCCGTGTACTCCAGACCCAACATAAACAAGAGCAGAAGGACGCCGATTTCTGCTCCCGCACGAATAAAATCCTCGCTGATACCGAGCGGCAGCAAGCCACCATTACCGAGACTCAGACCGGCTAACAGGTACAGCGGAATTGCAGAGAAGCCCCACCGGCTGGCAACCCGGGTCAGGACAGCCAGGCCAACGATAGCGGCACCGAGTTCGACGAAAAGAAGAGACGAATCGTGAGCTGGTTCCGGACCGGACACTTACCAAGCCTATCCCTAAGGTGCCGCCAGGCTACGCATCGAGGTGCTTCGGTGACCTGCACCGAAATGAGAGCTGCCAGTCAGCGAAGATCGGGTTCAACGAGGTCCTGACTCGAGTTTCTTTATGCGCTCATCCTGATTTTCGAGCTCCGCATCAAAAGCCCGAAGCGCGGCTGAATGGCTCCGCTGCCTGGCTTCCATAGGAGACGCCCATGTGTGGAAGGCCGTGAGAAGTTTGGTCTCCGTCCGCTCCAACTCCTGGCGGATCCACTGTTTATCCTGGTCATCGAGTGCCATTCTTGTCCCAGCATAGCTCAGCAAATGCCTGGACGGCGTTGCGGGTGAGCGTTCGTTTACACTACAATGACAGGGAGTAAGAATGGCTAATCACGTTTCCTCTATCAAACGCACCCGGGGAACGGAGCGCAAGACCAACGTCAACCGGCTCCGCAAGTCCCGAATGCGTACTCAGATCAAAAAGCTGCGCAAGCTTCTCCTGGCTCGCGATGTCAATGGACTGCAGCAGGAGTTGCCCGCCACGTATTCTATCGTCGACCGCGCCGCCAAATGGGGCATCATCAAGAAGAATACAGCTGCCCGGTATAAATCCCGCCTGACTGCCCGTGTAGTAGCGATTTCTGCCGCACCCGCTGCCTAGTTCGGTCCGGTCAGCTCCAGCACAAATCTTTCCATCACGATCCGGTCATCGGGTCGGGTATCCCTTAGTGCCTTATCGGTCGCGTACACCTCGTAAATTGCTTTCTCGAGGCGTTGCGACGTGAAGACCTTTGCGGTTTGTGCGACCTGCTCCGCACGCGAGCGCCACATCGGCGTACCCTGTTTTGTGAAGTAGTTCTGCACCTGGTTGACATTGGTCAGCTTAGCTTCGCGAGCTACCAGCGCCAGGCGGAACTGCGTGGCTAAAAAGGATAGCGCCAGCGGCAGATACTCCCCTTCGCGAACTAGAACATCCAGCGATTCTAGAGACGCTGCACGATCGCAGCGCGCAACCGCGTTAACAAGCGCGAATATTGTGGATGTTTTCGCTTCCGGAGTCAGATTCCAGATATCGTCCGCGGTCACAGAACGCCCGGTCCCGACATACAGAGCCAGCTTGTCGATTTCGTTAGCGGTTCGCTGCGCATCGCCTGCCAGAACTTCCGTCAACTGATCGAGTTCCGCCGCGGCAATCCGTAAACCTCGCTCTTTGGCGAGTTGCGCTGCCAGCCTGCGGGCACTGTCCGGGTTGTATCTGGCCAGCTCAACCTGATCCCGGATCGCTGAATAGAACTTCTGCACCCGCTGCACACGAGCTTTATCGTCGCCGTCCAGTTCGTACCGCGAGCAGTTGAACACCAGAACCGTTCCGGGTGCGGGGTTGCTCAGATAGGACGAAAGAGGATTCGCTCCCGCTTTCTTAGTGCTCGCCCCCTCCTCAGCCGGGTCCTCGTCGCCAGCACTGCTACGGCCCCTCGGCAAAGCCGATTCAGCCGAGTTGACCCATATCACCCGATTCGCAGCGAACAAGGAAAAGGACTGCGCGTCGTCGAGAACGATCGCCAGATCGACTTCATCGAGGTCATGCCGAATCATTCCCGCTTCCCGATCTTCCAGAGGCAGCGCGTGCTCGACAAGTGCCCGACGGCACCTGTCGCGGTCATAGGCCTCCGGACCAACCAGCAGGTAGGCCGGTGCCAGCGGACGCGACTGCAGGCTTCGGAGAAACTCGTCAGGAGTCATTAGAAAGCTTCCAGCACCGCGCTAACCACGTTGCGGGCGACATCCCGGCTTAGCCGGTCGAGCGCAAGGTCGCTTTCTTCGAGATAGGCGCTCTGATCGACAGCAATTTCGTAGCGCTGCTTAAA
>JACMLA010000448.1 GCA_014379815.1 Bryobacteraceae bacterium
CTTCCCGAGGAAACGTTCGAGACACTCAAGCACCTGACGCAGGAAAGCTCCCTGATTCTGACCGGACTGGTTCGTTCCGAGGAACGCGCGCCGGGCGGCTACGAGATGGATATACATTCCGTCGAAGTCCTGCAGCGCGTTTCGGAAGAAGATCCTTACCCCATCACGCCAAAGGAACACGGGATTGAATTCCTGATGGACCGGCGTCACCTCTGGCTTCGCAGCAAGCGCCAGCACGCGGCCATCCGCGTCAGGCATGAAGTGATCCGTGCAATTCGGGATTTCTTCGACAACAGCGGTTTTGTGCTGGTCGACAATCCGATCTTCACGCCAGCCGCGTGTGAAGGCACGACGACTTTGTTTGAAGTGAACTACTTTGAAGACGAGAAGTCGTACCTGACCCAGTCGGGACAGCTGTACAACGAGGCCAATGCAATGGCTTTTGGAAAAGTCTATTGCTTTGGCCCCGTGTTTCGCGCAGAGAAGTCCAAGACCCGCCGTCACCTCACTGAGTTCTGGATGGTAGAGCCGGAGATGGCCTACGCGGATCTCGAAGACGTCAAACGCATCGCTGAGGAACTGGTCGTATACGTCATCGGTCGCGTTCTGGAAAACCGGGGACCGGAGCTGAAAGCGCTGGACAGGGATGTCTCTAAACTGGAGTCGGTGAAAGCTCCGTTTCCCCGCATGACCTACGACGAGGCTGTGACAGCGCTGCAGGCAAAAGGCAGTGAAATCCAGTGGGGCGGAGACTTTGGAAACGCCGACGAGACCCTCATCACGGAGGGAATGGACCGGCCCGTGATCGTAGACAAGTATCCAACCGAGATCAAGGCATTCTACTTTCAGCCCGACCCGGAGCGCCCCGAACTTGCACTGGGAGTGGACATGCTCGCTCCCGAAGGCTATGGCGAAATCATCGGCGGGGGCCAGCGCATCCACGATCTCGATTTACTGTTGAAGAGACTCGAAGAACATCAGCTTCCCCGCGAGGCTTTCGAATGGTATCTGGATCTTCGCAAGTACGGGACCGTGCCACACGGGGGATTCGGCATGGGAGTGGAAAGAGTGGTCGCCTGGATCTGCGGTCTGGACCACGTGCGCGAAACGATTCCATATCCCCGCATGCTGTATCGCCTGCGACCCTGAGGCGTTTATGGCCGAATGCTGCATTGCCATTATCGGAGCTCCTATGGATCTCGGCGCCGGCCGTCGCGGAGTCGATATGGGGCCCTCCGCGCTTCGGCTCGCCGGTCTTGACGAACGTATTGCCAGCCTCGGCTACGAGGTAAAAGATTTCGGCAACCTGAAAGTAGAGCAGCCCGAGAGCGTACCGTCTGGAGCCGCCGAAGCGCGCTACCTCCCGCAGATTGTCACTACCTGCACCCGCCTCTCGGAGTTGGTGTACTCCTGCCTGACCGAGGCCCGCAAACCCCTTGTGCTGGGGGGAGATCATTCCATAGCGGTCGGAACTGTTTCCGGTGTGTCCCGGTACTACCACGAGCAGGGCAAAAAGATCGGGCTGATCTGGGTGGACGCACACGCGGACATGAATACGCCGCAAACGTCGCCGTCGGGAAACATACACGGCATGCCGCTCGCTTGTTTGCTGGGACAGGGTCCACCCGAGCTGGTCAATATTTCAGACTACGCGCCCAAGGTCAGTCCCGCCAACACGGCCATCATCGGGCTGCGGGACATCGATTGGACGGAAGCACCGAACGTCAAAGCAGCAGGCGTTCATGCCTACACTATGCGAGAAATAGACGAAAGGGGTCTCCGGGCAATTCTTGCTGAGTCGATTGAGATTGCAACCCGCGACACTGTGGGATTCCATCTGTCGTTCGACATGGATTCCGTCGATCCCGACGAAGCGCCCGGCGTGGGAACACCGGTTCGGGGTGGGCTTACCTATCGCGAGGCCCATCTCGCGATGGAGGTCTTCTGCGATTCCGGCAAAATGCTGAGCATGGAAATCGTGGAAGTGAATCCGGTTCTCGATACCGCGAACCGAACGGCCCAGCTTGGAGTGGAACTGGTTCTGTCGGCGCTCGGGAAGAGGATTCTTTGAAGACAAATATCGCCGTGTTGTACGGAGGCCGTAGCGGGGAGCACGAGGTCTCCCTCCGATCGGCCGAATCTGTAATGAACGCGCTCAATCCGGAGCGCTACTCGTTGTTGAAATTCTTTATCAACAAAGAAGGCCGGTGGAGCCCCCGGGCGATCCAGCCCGAGCCAGGCCGGCACCCGGAAATCGACGTGGTCTTTCCAGTGCTGCACGGCACTTTCGGCGAAGACGGTACTTTGCAGGGACTTCTGGAACTGGCCGACCTTCCCTACGTCGGACCCGGAGTGCTGGCATCTGCCGCCTCGATGGATAAAGAGTTTGCCAAGCGGCTTCTGTTGCAAAGCGACGTACCTGTAGTGGAGTACATCGTTGTCAACAGTCCGGAGGAGGCTGA
Organism: Bryobacteraceae bacterium; assembly: GCA_014379815.1. The sequence continues at coordinate 2,463 of JACMLA010000448.1, forward strand.
CAAAAATCCGTTTGGCTATCCCGTGTTCGTCAAACCGGTAAATCTCGGTTCCTCTGTCGGGATCAGCAAAGCGAAGTCGCTGGAAGAACTCCGCCAGGCCATTGCGACTGCTCGTGAATACGACACCCGCGTCCTGGTAGAAAGGTCCATCGCGGGCATGGAGCTGGAGTGCGCCGTTCTTGGGAACAGCGAAAATGCCGCAGCTTCCGTGCCTTGTCAGATCGTGCCGTCACGCGAGTTCTACGACTACGAAGACAAGTACCTGCTGAATCTGAGCACGGTGAATCTGCCTGCGCCCTTAACTGAGGAGCAAACACACACGCTTCGCGAGATGGCAGTTCGCGCTTACAACGCCCTGCTTTGCGAAGGTATGTCCCGCGTAGACTTCCTGCTGGAACAGAGCACAGGAAAGCTTTACGTGAATGAAGTAAACACAATCCCTGGATTTACGTCCATCAGCATGTACCCAAAGATGTGGGAGTACTCTGGCATGTCGTATCCGGAACTGCTGGACAGGCTGATTGAACTGGCGCTGGCACGTCACGCACGAAAGCGTTCACTCCGGTTTTCGAGGTAATTTGCTCCCGCTTCTCGCATTTCTGCTGCTCTTTTCCGAAGAAGGCCTCGATTCGATCGACAAAGCTTTGAAGCGCTTTGTGGATTTGTTTGCCATAGTGCAGGCCAATTCCGCCGATCCGGTGAGTCCGCAGCAGGCAATCTACGAAGGTGCGATCCCTGGCATGCTGCGCCGGCTGGATCCGCATTCGATATTCCTCGACACCTCTCATTTCGAACAGCTGAAAGAGCTGGAGAAATCCACACAAAAAGGCTTTGGCAGCATCGTGTCTCTTCTGCCTGGACGGGTGATCGTTCTGCAGACGTTGCCAGGAACACCTTCGGCGCGCTCGGGTATGAGTCCGGGCGATGAAGTTGTGGCGATCAATGGCATTCCACTGGCGAGACTGGAAATCGATCAGCTGGTGCAGCTGTTAACACAGTCACGGCAGAATACGGTACGGCTGGATGTCCGGCGTCAAGGCAACGCCCGGCTCTTACCACTGACCCTTACACCTGAGGATGTCGACTCCCCTTCCGTGGACCGCGCCTTCTTTCTGCAGGACGGCATCGCCTACTTGCGCGTCACCAGTTTTGAAGCAGAAACGGGCCAGCAAATTCGGAATGCGATGGAAAAGCTGGGCGGGGCCGATGCAGTCAAAGGTCTTGTTCTGGATCTTCGCAATAATCCAGGTGGCATTCTGAACGCCGCTGTGGAGACCACTTCGCTGTTTCTCCCACCCGGGGCTGAAATAGTCTCTGTCAACGGCCGTTCTACCAAAAGAGACACAGCGAAAGTTGCTGCCGAAGCGAGGCCGTGGACCTTTCCCGTAGCCGTTCTGATCAACGGCAAGAGTGCCAGCGCGTCTGAGATCGTGGCGGGGGCTCTGCAAGACCTCAAACGTGCGACGGTCATCGGAGAGCAGAGTTTTGGGAAAGGCCTGGTTCAGAGCGTCTTTCCACTTTCCCAGGGTGCAGGACTCGCACTGACGACGGCGTACTATTACACCCCGAGCGGTCGGTCGATCCAAAGACCTTTGCAGGGACAGCTGGAGCAGACCACTGCTTCCGGTCTGGGCGGAATCAATCCCGACCAGGTCGTCTTCGGAGAAGGATCCACAAGGCTGCGTGCCTTCCTTGATGCCAGCGCCGCCTTTACGACGTGGGCCACGGAATGGCTGCAGCGCGCCAAGCCGTCCATTACCGCGAGCTTCCTCGTTACCAATCCGACGCTGGATGAGTTCCAGGCCTGGTTGTCGGGTCGCAATGTCCGGCCGGGGTTAAATGAGTGGTCTTCGGATCGTGAGTGGATTCGCAGCCGCCTGCATCAGGAGATCTTCAATCTCACTCTGGGAGTAGCAAAAGGCGACGAGGTGGAGGCGGCGCGGGATCCCGTCGTCCGGGCGGCAGTCACCGCGGTAACGAAGCCTTAGTTGCTTCGACCGAGGTCTGGGAACTTGTTTCGGCACAGTGGTGTCAAAAAGGTTAGAATCACGGATACTACTCCGTGCATGATCGTTTTTTAGTTCAACCCGAAATGTTATCTGGCACCGAAGCGAATCTCTGGTCGGAAGATAGTCTGGTTGAGGGTCTTCAAAGTGGCACCGACCAGGCTTACGAAGCCCTGATTGACAGATTCCAGCAACCGGTGTACAGCCTGGTTTGCCGCCTCCTCGACGATCCATCGGAGACGGCCGACGTAGTACAGGAAGTATTCCTGAAGGTATTCCGGAACGTTGGCAGTTTTCGCCAGAACAGCAGTCTGAAGACGTGGATCTACAGGATCGCCTACAACGAGGCCTGGAACCATCGCAGATGGTTCACGCGACACCGGAAGCAGGAAATCGGTCTGGAGCGGGAGGACGAAGAAGCTCTCGGCTTTCAGGAAATTCTGCACGACCAGGGGCGATCCGCATTCGACATTGTGGCCGATGGCGAAACTCATGCGCTGATTGAAGAAGCGCTCGGCGGTTTGAATCCGGTATTTCGGGCCGCTGTCATCCTGCGGGATATCGAGGACCTCAGCTATGAGGAGATCGCTGAGGTGCTGGGCGTGTCCCTCGGGACCGTCAAGTCGCGAATCCTTCGCGGCCGGGAAGCGCTCCGCAAAGCGTTGTCGAGCCGGCTGAAGCCGGAACCGGCTCTGGACTGGTCTCCGCAACCGGTAAGGTGACTTCATGACTGGCTCCGAAGCTGTAAATTCCGAGATGTTCTCTTGCGATGCCGCACGGCGACGCACGCTCTCTTATCGGGAGGGCAACTTGCCTTCCGATGAGATGGAGCGCATGCGGCAACATCTGCGCGAGTGTCCTGAGTGCTCCGAAGAATCTGGGCCGGTGTACGATTTGCGGCGCGATCTGAGAGCCATCAAGCCACTTGGCCCTTCGCCTGACGTTCGTATGAAGCTCCGGATTTCCGCTTCCCGCGAAGCAGCGCGCCGCCGGTCCCGGAAGAACGTTGCCGACATGTGGCGCACCTGGTACGGCGACTGGAAGCTGTGGACTGATAACTTAATGCGACCTTTGGCGCTGCCCACGGCTGGAGGTTTTGCTTCCGCGCTTGTCCTGTTCAGTGCTTTTGCTTCCGGCCTGACCGTAACTACAAGTCCGGCGAGTCGCGGGGATATTCCGACTGGCTTGTACACCGAAGCTTCTGTGAGAAGTTACTTGCCGCTTGGGTTGTACGATGGCGACCTCATGGTGGAATTGACTATCGACGACCAGGGGCGCGTGATCGACTACACCCTGCCCACACTCGGGGCGGCAACGCCCATGGCATTGCGACGCAACATCGAGAACCATCTCCTTTTTACGCAGTTCAATCCTGCTACCAGTTTCGGCCAGCCGACTGGGGGTAAGGTCCGCCTGTGGTTTCGAAGTAGCCGTATCGACGTGAAGGGCTAAACCTCCGCCGTCTGAATGCCACGCCGGCTTGGCCAGCACTTCCTCATCAAGACTTCTGTACTGCACCGGATCGCTACTGCCGCCAACACTGTTCCGGGTGGGACGGTTCTCGAAATCGGCCCCGGTCGGGGTGCGTTAACGCAGTTCCTTTTGCCATCTGCCTCGCGATTAATCGCGATCGAAGTAGACCCCGTGCTGGTTCATTACCTGCAAGAAAAGTTTCGTGGCGAGCTGGCTTTCGAGGTCCTGCACGCTGACGTTCTTCAGTCCGACCTGGCGCAGTGGGGCGCGGTAAGCGTCGTTGGGAACTTGCCGTATTACATTACCTCCCCTATCGTCGAAAAGGTCTTGGCGCTTGGCCCGTTGCTGCTGAATGCTGTCTTCCTGGTGCAAAAAGAAGTGGCAGAACGGATCACGGCATTGCCTGGCAACCGCATCTATGGCTACCTCAGCGTGCTTTGCCAGGTCTCCGCTGTGACGCGCTATGTCTCGACGGTCCCGCCCGGAGCGTTCCGGCCTCCACCGAA
>JACMLA010000449.1 GCA_014379815.1 Bryobacteraceae bacterium
ACGGCTCTATCGACTGCTCCGAGGCCGGTCCGCGCTCTTCTCCGCTCTGGCCGCGACTGGTTCGTTACAAGCAGGCATTGAATGGACTCGCTGCATACACCGAGCACACAGAATCGGTGGAGCGGCTGAAACGTTTTCGTAAACCGGTCCTGGTCATTACCGGTACGCAATCCTCCAGTTTTGCGAAAAGGATTGACCAAAGCCTTTCGCAGCAGTTCGCCTCGGCCAAAAGCGTTGAGATTCCCGGTGGACATGCGTCCTTCCTTACTTCGCCAGATTTGTTTCTGGAAAACTTAACTGCATTTCTGCAGCACGTGAATAGCGCAGCAAAATAGCCCGGCTGGAGCTTGGATCAGTGCCAAAGTTGTTTCAGCCGATCAAGGGTAAACGCTGCCGAGATGCTGCGCTCAGCGCTCGGCTTCGAATAGCATCTTTGGAAGCCCGGATTGTCGAATAATGCTGAGCAATGTGCCTCGGCGGACCGGATCGTGCAGCGGAATGGGAACGGATATCGTGCCGTCGAAGGTTCGCTTCTGAACGATGCAATGACTACCTCTCTGCCGCACGGCCAGAAAACCGTGGTCTATGAGAATCCGGCGGATCTCATCCCCCGAAAGCGCCCGCAGTTTACCCAACCGGGACTTCCACCTGCGTCACGAACACTTCACTGTGCATCCGGCGGGCAATCTCCAGGTTATCGGCTACCTCAAAGAACAGCGTGAGCGCCTCGATCAGGTTGACGCGGGCTTCCTCGATGGATGAGCCTTGGCTGGCGATGTCCAGTTCGGGGCAAAGAGCAACAAAGCCGTCGTCTTCTCGCTCGATGATTGCGGTCAAACGCCGTGACTGCTGCATATCCCAAGTCTACCCGCTGCCGGAAGTCCCCATGGTTGGCGATTCGGGAACGTTTCTTGTCACCCACGCGATCGGATGTGCCAGAATTGCGGAAGCGCCGCTACCAGTGCGGCGGAGGCTGATCGGGCGATCCCGACCATTCCGTCGGAGAACGCAGAGACCCGCAACTTCCATGGAAAGAAGACAGTATGAGCAATAAATCGGTGCCTAAACGGGAGGACGTCCTGAGGGATGAATACAATCTTTCCCAGTTGAAGGGCGGGGTGCAAGGAAAATACTACGCCCAGGCGGTCGCTGGAACGAATCTTGTGCTGATTGAGCCTGACCTGGCCGCCTTGTTTCCCGACGCCAAGGCAGTGAACCGGGCATTGCGGGTTCTGGCCGAGGCCGCGAAAACTGCAACCAGTTCGAAGCGTCCACAGACTCGCTAAGAGGTCCCGATGCCTAGCTCACTGTTGACTACGAGTACCGTCTAATCCCCGCAGGCGCAGCTTTTTCGAAAGTCTGGAGAGGCCGGCCGGAATCGCGGTCACGGCACATCCACCACGAATCTTCCTCCCAGTTTCATCGACTTCCACTTTCGCCGGCCCCATCCCCGTCACACCACCCCCAAGACTGGAACCGAAAGGTTACGGAAAAACGAATGTCCACGACAGCCCAGATCGAAGCCAATCGCGAGAACTCAAAAAGCTCTACCGGCCCAGCCACTCCAGAAGGAAAACGCATAGCGAGCCAGAATGCGTTCAAACACGGTCTCACCTCCAGCCAGCTGATCCAGCCCGGCGAAAACCAAGCGGACTACGAAGGATTAGAGACGTCGCTGATCCAGGA
>JACMLA010000057.1 GCA_014379815.1 Bryobacteraceae bacterium
CACTCCGGCGAGACTACCTTGCGCTGCTGCGAGCAGGATCTGGGCCAGGTCGGACTGAAGTCCACACATCAGCGGCTGTGTTTCCGGATCGCCCAGACGCACATTGAACTCTAGCACTCGGGGACCATTTGCGGTCAGCATCAGTCCGGCGTAGAGGAATCCAGTGAACGGGTGGCCCTCTTCCCGCATGCGTGCCAGAACGGGTTCAATGATGGTGCGCTGAATGCTTTCATCTTGTTGCTCAGTCAGAATGCCCGGGTCCCGATACGCGCCCATGCCACCTGTGTTTGGACCTTTGTCCCCATCGAACACTGCTTTGTGATCTTGGGTCGGCGCAAATGGGATCGCCCTGTAACCATCGGTCACCACGATGTAGCTGACTTCCTCGCCAGGCAAAAACTCCTCCACTACGAGCCTGGAAGACGTCAGCTCGTCAATGGCGGCTTCGGCCTGTCTTCGGTGTGCTGCGATGACGACACCCTTCCCAGCAGCAAGACCGTCTGCTTTGAGCACAAGCGGGAAGCCAAACTGGTCCAGAGCCCGAAGAGCTTGTTCGCGAGTTGTTGTGACGACGTATCGGGCAGTAGGTACGCCGGCGCGAGACATGATTTCTTTCGAGAATGCCTTACTGCCTTCCAACCGTGCGGCCAAAGCAGTGGGACCGCAGATCGTGAGGCCTGCCGCCCGGAACCGGTCAACAATGCCCGCGACCAGGGGCGCCTCCGGTCCAACTACCGTAAGATCGATCTGGTGCTCTAGCGCGAACGCCAGTTGATCGTCAATGCTCAATGCGGGCACACACCTGGCAACTTGAGCCGCTCCCGGATTGCCTGGTGCAACAAACACGTCTGTTACCGATTGCGATTGCGACAGCCTCCACGCAAGCGCGTGCTCGCGGCCTCCGCTGCCGATAACCAGAACTTTCATATGCCCTCGATGAAGGCTTCATAGCTGACGCTGACCACGGCACGTGCCGGTATCCAGCGATACGCAGGAACACCGAAGAGCGTACCTCGCTGAATCATTGCGCGACGCGGCTCCGGCTGTGGGGAAACTCCAAACTCCAGCCCAAGCGCTACAGTCGAGCCATTCCACGGAGCGACCTGGCGCGCACAATTCTCCTCCCACATTCCAAGCCACGGAAAGTCTGCACGACGCCATTCGTATCCAAATGCGACCGTGCCGTCAGCCGACGTAACCCGGAATCCCGCGGTCTCGGACGAAGTTTCCGCAAGGTGCGCTGTGTAGCCGGCGGAGACCTTCCGATCGGTGAAGAGGCTCAGATCGTAAACGCCGCCATCCCGCAAAGGTGCGTCAGGCCACTGAAATTGGACCGCCTGAGGGAACAGGTCGCCGAATTCACCGTCGTACGTTTGGGACCGAACCACATTTGTTTCAACCCGCGTGCGGCCATGCTGCAGAAAGGGTGGACCTATGCTGACGTGCTGTTGCCACGCAATCGGCCGGTCCCACAAACCGAGATTCTCCACCGACTCAGTAATGCGCACCCGCGAACCATCAAGGTGCAGCAGGCGACGGAACAAGAGCTGCGAATGTGGCAGATGACACGAGCAGTGCAGATCACCTTCAGCGGCAGTGATTTCATAGGGCAGCACGGATGCTTCGCCATGAACAGTTATGCCCGCCGCTGCTTCTTCGTCCGACGGTCCCCCGAACAAATCGACACAAACGTTGTGACCCATAATTCCCGCGAGCAGCTTGCTTTCCGGTCCGTTTCCATAGCTCGTGATTTTCGCGGGGTCAAAGCCAGAGGGCTCAATCGAAGGCCACGGTGGAATCCAGAGCGGGTTGACCCCGGAAGCTTTGTGCAGTATTTCCGCGATGTGGCCACCTTCCACGAGGATAGTCAAGCGAACCTCGTCATTCTCGATCTGCACCGCTCTGCGACTGCGAAAAGACGTTTCAGACATGAAGCCTCGAAACTAACATGCACTGCAAAGGGCTGTCATACGATGGTAAGTTGCCGCGCATTCTATCCTCCGTCCCAGGCGATCGTCTGAACTGGCCTCAGGTGTACGTGGGCGTGGCAATGACCACGCTTGCGACATTGATTCTCGAGTTATCGTTAACCCGCATCTTTTCGGTAGTTTTCTATTATCATTTTGCATTTCTCGCAATCTCGATTGCCCTGTTCGGGCTCGGTGTTGGCGGAGTCCTTTCCTATGTAGTGGCCGGACCCGGCGTCCCGGTGTATCGGCGTTTGGGGATGCTTGCCGCCTCTGTCGGCGTGGTCACGGTGATCTCGCTGATCTTTCTGCTGACACGCGGAGAGCCGGATAATTTCGTACTTGCCGCTATCTACTTCGTAAGCGCATTGCCTTTCGTGCTTGCGGGCATGGTCGTCTCGCTCGCAATCTCAGAGAACATCGAGAGAGTAGACCGGGTTTACTTCTTCGACTTGTTAGGTGCGGCTGGCGGTTGCCTTGTTCTGGTGCCATTCCTCAACACTTTTGGCGGGCCAAATACCGTCATTATTGCGGGTATCCTTTTCAGCGCTTCGTCCGCCGTCTGGTTCAATCTGGCTGGCAGCGCAAGGGGCCGCGCAGCAGGTGTAGCACTGGCGCTTGCACTGGTCGCTCTGGTCGTGATCAACATGCGGTGGCCCGTCATCGACGTAACGTTCGCCAAGGGACAGAAACTCGGCAGTGAGACCTATGCCAGATGGAATAGCTTCTCCCGCATTGCGCTGTCGCCGGAGCCTGGCTCTGGCATGATGCAGATCGTCATCGACGCGGACGCTTCTACCGGCATCGCAAAGTTCGATTTCAACAATCTGTCAGAAGGCCAGAAGAAAGACCTTACGTTGCAGGGCCCGGGATTCCCGTATCAGATCCGGCCAGGCGCGCGTACTCTGATCATCGGACCAGGTGGTGGGTGGGATGTGGCGCGTGCGCTGGCTTCCGGGAGCAGGGACATCACAGGTGTGGAGATAAATCCCATAATTGCGAACACGATTATGCGGAACAAATTCGCTGGTCTGAGCAATCGCCTGTATTTCCGGCCCGAAGTGCACATCTTTACCGAAGACGGGCGCAGTTTTATCCGACGCTCTGCCGAAAAATATCAGGTTCTGCAGGCGACTCTCGTGGACACATGGGCGTCCACCGCTGCGGGCGCATTCGCGCTTTCCGAAAACAATCTGTACACGACGGAAGCCTTCTACGACTACCTCAGTCACCTTACCGATGATGGTTTGCTTGCCTTCACACGCTGGGGTTTCGATCCTCCCCGCGAGTCATTACGATTGCTTGCGCTTGCGAATGCAGCGCTGGAGCGCCTTGGTGAGAGCGATCCTAAGAGGCACTACATCGTCATACGCGAAAGCGCGGAGAACATAGCCGGTTGGGGTGCGCGGGACACCGTCCTGATTTCTCGCAAACCCTTCGCTGCGGCAGACCTGGCCAAAGCTCGGACGGCCGCCCAGGCCGGGGGCATGCAGCTGGTCTACATCCCGGATGAACAAATTCCAAACGCGTTCACGGAGTATCTGAATGCACCGGACCGCGAAGTGTTCACCCGAAATTATCAGTACGATATTTCGCCCGTTAGCGACGACCGGCCGTTCTTCTTCTACACTGTGCAACCCCGCGATCTGGTGGATTTCCTCCGCGGACCGACCGGCAGTGCAGATTACAAAATCAATCGCGCGGTCCCCATGCTTTTTGGACTCATGGGTATCAGTGTGATTGCAACCGCTGTGATTCTGCTGCTTCCGCCGATCGTACTCCGGACTCAGCTACCACGGGAACGCGGTGTTCTGACGTTTTTGCTGTATTTCGTATGCATCGGGGTAGGCTACATTCTGGTTCAGGTTGCGCTGATTCAGAAGTTTGTTTTGATGCTGGGGCATCCAGTGTACGCGCTGACCGTTATCGTCTTCTCCATGCTGATCTTCAGTGGCATCGGTAGCTTTTTTAGCAGAAAGATACTTGCCGGAAACGATCAGAGGCTCACGTTCGCCTTGCTGACAATTGCGCTGCTAATTGGCACTCTTGCGGTGGGCGCGCCCTACGTTACCGCGGCTGCGATCGCCTGGCCACTTCCTGCCCGCGTACTTACAACGGCTGCGTTGATTGCTGGTCCAGCGTTTGCCATGGGAATGCCCTTCCCTACTGGGTTGTCGAGGCTCGAAGAAAGGCACCCGGCCTCGGTCCGGTGGGCGTGGGCTCTGAATGCGGCAGCAAGCGTACTCGGTTCAGCAAGCGCGATTTTTCTTGCGGTCTACCTAGGACTCCGGGGAACGCTCCTGGTAGGTGGTCTCCTTTATGTAATGGCAGTGGTTGTAATTCGTCTAACGAGAATGCGCGTTCTGACCACCGCTTAACGGTAATGTTTACCCAGAGAACTTCCTTCCGGCCAGTCTAACCGTATCTATCTTGTGGGTTTTTGTTGTGGCAACTTACTTGCTTAAGGAGTTCTGGAGACGTGCGCATGAAACAACTTTTTACTACGTTGATTTTTTCGGGTGCGTTGTGCGCGCAAGTCGCGCCCAATCCGACTCAAACTACGCCGGTCAAAGTCGAAGACGCTGGCAATCCGCTGTTCAAAGTCACTGTTGTCTCGAGAGAAACCAAAGCAGTCAACTACCGGTTCCGTGGCGGTGAGACTACCGTCCAGTTCCAGGGTACTGCTATCTCGCCCAAGACGACGGGACGCGCGGAAGTCGAAGGCAAGCAGGGATACGTGGAAGCGGAAGTTCAGCTGGATAACTTGCAACCGCCCCAGAGTTTTGGTCCTGAGTTCCTTACCTACGTTCTGTGGGCCATCACCCCTGAGGGTCGCGCTAAGAACCTCGGTGAGATCGTCGCGGGAACTGCTGGCAAGAATCGCATTACCGTCACTACTGAGATGCAGACATTTGGCATGATTCTTACCGCAGAACCGTACTTTGCGGTAACGCAACCCAGCGATGTTGTTGTTGCGGAGAACATTATCCGCAGTGACACCGAGGGAAGAATCGAGACCGTAAACGCGAAATACGAACTGCTGAAGCGCGGATCGTACGTGTTCAATGCAAGCCAATCAGCAGTCCGCCAGCTTCCGGCCGATTACTGGAAGAACATCAACCTGTATGAGGCACGGAATGCAGTGCAGATCGCGCAATGGACCGGTGCCGATAAGTACGCGGCCGACACCTATGAGAAGGCGCAGAAACTGTTGGCGCAAGCCGAAGACTATCAGCGACGCAAACAGTGGAAGCCCGTTTCGACTGTGTCGCGCGAAGCTGCCCAGGTAGCCGAGGACGCTCGAATCATCACACTGACGCGACAGGAAGAAGAGCGGCTCGCAAACGAGCGTAAAGCCGCTGCAGATCGTGAGACCGCCGAGCGCGCACGTGCAGAAGAAGCCCAGCGTCAGCAACAGCTGGAAGCCCAGCGCCGCGCAGAAGCTGAGAAGCAACAGAAGGTGGCGGAGCAACAGAGCCTGGCCTCCGAACAGCAGCGTCTGGCCGCGGATCAGCAACGTATGGCGGCAGAACGGCAGAGTCAGGCTGCACAGGCAGACCGTCTCGCAGCAGAGCGGGCCAAAGCGGAAGCCGATCTGGCGAG
>JACMLA010000450.1 GCA_014379815.1 Bryobacteraceae bacterium
AAGCGGCGCTCCGCGTCCAGCAGTGTCTCGATTCTGTCCGCCATCTGGTCAAAAGTGCGCGCGAGTTGTCCCAATTCGTCCTGGCGTGTCGAGCGAACCCGTGAACCAAAGTCGCCTCGCCCAAAGCACTCGACAGCAATCTGCAGCTTCCGTACAGGGCTCGTAAGATAACGGGCAAACGCGTAGCTCAGGACGGTCAGGACCAGCAGGACAGCGAGGTGTACTTCCGGTTGCAGGAACCACCGCACAACACCGCGACCCTGCAGCGTCAGAAAGTAAAAGTATTGCCCATCCCGGCTCGGACGCCCGATCACGGTTCCTCCGCGTTTGCCGGCAAAAGTGCCTCTCCGTCTCCTTCGCGCAGCGTCCCGCAAGTCCGTCCGAATCTGTCCGCTTACCAGATCGCGCCCCTCAGCATCTGTCAGGACGCCCTCGCTGTCGGTCAGTCTCCGAAAACGCTCCAGTGTCTTCCGCAGAGCGTCCGGTCCGCCAGTCTCATAGGCATTCCGTGCCTCTGCCAATTGCAGCGAGAAGATCGTCCCAAGGGGAGCTCTCTGCTGGTCACTCCCGTCGAAATCGATCGCCGTCGCTATCACCATAGCCACAAACGTCAATAAGACGGTCGCAATAAACCAGAGCAAAGTGCGGGCAAACAGCGTGTTCATGGCCCACTTATTCCGAGTTGGCCGAGCGCACGAATTGGTAGCCCACGCTGCGCACAGTTTTGATCAGCTCCCGTTCTTCGCAGAGCAGCTTTTTTCTCAGATGACTAATGTGCATGTCCATCGCCCGGTCAAACGGCGTAGCTTTCCGGTTGTACAGCGATTCCATAATCTGGTCTCGCGAGAGCACCCGACCAGCTGCACGCATCAGCAGTTCGAGAATGTCAAACTCCACCGTGGTCAGCTCCACCCGGCGTCCGTCGCAAACCACTTCCCGGGTACCTGGATCCAGCACAACTCCGTTGACCTCAATCCGCCCGTCCTCATGCCGTGGAGCTACCCGGCGCAACACCGCCCGAATTCTTGCAATCAATTCCCTTGGGTTGAATGGCTTCGGCATGTAGTCGTCCGCGCCAAGCTCGAGGCCTACAATCCGGTCCACATCCTCCCCCCGCGCAGTCAGCATGATTACCGGCAGCCGCGTATTCTGGCGCAGCCTCCGCAACACCTCAAAGCCATCCAGCCCTGGCAACATCACGTCCAGCACGACCAGGTCGTACCCGCCCTGCTGCGCCTGGTCCAGACCTTTCCTGCCATCGTGGGCAAACTCAGTCTCAAAGCCTTCCCTTTGCAGCAGCTCGCGCAGCAAGCCGGCAAGCTCGGTATCATCATCGATCACAAGGATCTTCACCGGCACTCCCATTTACAATGATTTACAGAGAGAACATACCCGCTTTACACTCAGGGCCCAGTATGAACTCAGGAGATTGAAAAAACCAACATGAAGATTAAGAACGTAGTAGCCACGGTCCTCATCGCCGCTGGTGTGACGGTAGTACCAACATTTGCCGGCCCCGGGCGCATGGCGTCTGGCCACGGCCGTCACATGGGTCGGATGAGTGCAGCCCTCAGTTTGACCGATGCGCAGAAAGCCAACGCGAAGCAGATCTTCGAAGACAGCAAGCGTGAGGCTCAGCCTATTGCCGAGCAGATGAGGCAAGTCCGTGCCGACCTCGAAGTTGCTGTCAAAGAGAATAACGCCTCAGCAATCGCCAGCCTCAGCACCCGTCAGGGACAACTGGCCGGTCAGTTAAGCGAGATCCGGTCCAGAGGTATGGCCAGCTTCTATGCGCAGCTTACGCCCGAACAGAAAGCAAAAGCAGCAGATCTGAAGCAAGGGCGCGAGAACCGTTTCGAGAAGCGGCGCGGGGATCGCCAGCAATAACCGTTTCCCATCCGCGGTGGAAGACTATGTTTCCGAGGTCTTCCGCTGCGTATTCCAAATTTTCTCACCTTCAGATCTCCTGTTGTACACTGAGTCTTGCCTCAAGCAGAAAATTCCCGTTCTATTCAATCTCTAATTGTCCTATTGATCGCGGTAGGTTTAGCTTGTATTTTCCTCTACCACGTACGCGATTTCTTTCATAATGACAGTTATATTACTCTGCGTTATGCGCAGCGGATCCTCGCTGGACAAGGAAATACGTGGACTGACGGGGAACGCGTCGAGGGCTATACGAACCCCCTCTGGCTCGGCCAGCTGGTGCTTTTCGGAGCTACCGGAGTCGATCTTCCTCTACTGAGCCGGATTCTGGGCGTCGCGTATCTTTTCGGTTTTGCTGCCCTTTGGTATCTGTTTCGTCTCTGGCCGCCAGCGCTCCTGCTTCTAACCACGAATCTGGGTTTTATCGTCTGGTCGATTAGTGGCATGGAGTCCGTTGGATTCTGCTTTCTGATCTCCACTACCCTGCTTTTGACCTGGCGACTGGTCACCGAGCCGGAATCCAGCGACACGTATCCCCTTAGCGCTCTCGCGGGCTTAGCTGCTGCGCTTGCCAGCCTCACCAGACCTGAAGGCATGCTGGCTGGCGTGTTTGCCATTGGAATCGTTGCTGCGCTTAATCGGAACGTTCGCCAGGCATTCTGGATCGCTGCGAGTTTTACCGTACCGGTCGGGCTGTATGAGATCTACCGAATCTTCTATTTTGGCGACCTGCTTTCCAACAGCTCCTATGCAAAAGTGGATGGGATCTCTCCAGTCGTTCAATTGAAGGGCTTCCTGTACTACTTATCCGCATCGAAATTCATCCTCGTGCCGGCGCTTTCCTGTGGCCTGCTCGCGCTCTGGATCATTCCTGTACGGTATAGGCTGCTGGGACTTTTCGCCATCCCGACCCTGGTCGCTGTAGCTTTAGGCGGGGGAGATCACATGATTGCGGGGCGTCTGCTATTACCCGTGATTGCTGTCGCAGCTTGCCTGGCTGGACTCGCGCTACACCAGCGCGTGGATTCTTCAAATTCCCTTTCGCGCGCTCTGCAGGGCCTCGCAATTGTGGCGGTTTTGTTTCAGAGCTATTACTTCTGGACCCGGCCATACGTGCCTGAGGACGGAGCAGCCGCCGTCGGCAAGCCTATTGGGCGCTTCCTGCAAACGACCGTTCCGCCCGGAACTCTGATCGCTACCGCCTCTGCGGGGGCTTTTCCGTTCTACGCTCCTTCGCTTCGCTTCATCGATTCCCTCGGGCTCGCCGACAGACACATAGCGCATGCCAAAGTGCCTGGAATCTATACCAACTGGCAAAACGTGCCCGGTCACAGGAAAGGTGACGCTGAATACCTGCTAAGCCGTTCTCCTGACATTATTATTCTCGGTCCGTCACAGGGATTTAATGGGAAGAATAGGAAGCAGTGGTTTCTAAGTGACTATCAGCTAATGGGTATGCCGGAGTTCCACAGGGATTATTCCAAGTACAATTTCGATGTTCCAGGGCCCCTTGCACCGCCACCCCAGATTAAGGAAGATGCCGGCATCCTGACAGCGTTTCTAAGGAACTCCTCACCCTTGACGGAGCTTCGTGCCAAAGTCAGAGACCCAGGTTTGCCGCTCCGCAAAGACAAAGAGTAGCGCTCAATTCTACTCGTATCTACTAAAATGGACGCTTTCTGCAATTCCAGCCGGCTTCGGCTGGTGAAATAGCCTAAACATCGCCAAGAGAACCTGAACACGATCGCAATTCTCTATCAACCTCCGGGAAGCTCTCGCCGATACGATTCCGCAGCAATAGTAACCACCTTCAGACCGGAATCTGGACGCGCCCCCGAGTACGATACGATTAAACGAGTGGTTTAGATCAACCCAAAAGAAGGATCTTACTTGCTCAATTGGAGGATCCAGTCCTTTGTCGGAAACTCAGTATTCGACCGTTCTCGTGGGGACAGGCTTTGCGTCCTCTTTTTTCCTTGCTAAGCATTTGACCCACGCAAAGGCCAGCGACCGAATTCTGGTACTGGAGCGGGGCGCGCGCGACAGCCACAAGTGGCAGGTAGAGCATCGTGCCGCCTCCAGCACTCCAGTCCACCCAACTTTCCGCAAGGAGGGCGATCCCTCAAAGGACTGGGTATTCACACTTGGCTTTGGCGGTGGTTCCAATTGCTGGTGGGCATGCACTCCGAGGATGCTCCCGAATGACTTTCGCATGCACAGTTTGTATGGCGTCGGTCGGGATTGGCCTGTCAGCTACGACGAACTGGAGCCCTGGTACCAGACCGCGGAAGAGATGATGGCTATCGCCGGGCCGAATGACGGTTCGCCGTATCCTCGAAGCAAGCCGTATGTGCAACCGGCCCACAAGCTCTCCGACCCGGATAAAATTCTAAAACGGGCATATCCTAATCACGTCTTCTCACAACCGACGGCTCGGGCGTCCAAGCCGATGCGCGGTCGTGGAATGTGCTGTGCGAATGGAGTCTGCACAGTCTGTCCGGCGAACGCGAAGTTCACAATTGATAACGGCCTACGCCACATCTACGCCGATCCCAGAGTGACAGTTCGGCTCGGCGCTTCTGTTGAGAGTCTGGAATACGCTGGCAATACAGTGAACGGCGTCCGCTTCTCTGAAGCCGGCAACTCCCAGCGGGTCTCGGCAGACCTCGTCGTGTTGGGAGCAAACGCAATCTTCAATCCTTTGATCATGATGCGTTCCGGGTTAGCGGACCCGTTACTCGGAAAGCGACTTCATGAACAACTCAGTGTATTGGTGGACGTAGACCTGGACGGAGTGGATAACTTCCAGGGCAGTACGGTGATAACCAGTCTGTCGTATATGTTTTATGACGGCGATCACCGGCGCGAACGCGCGGCATGCATGATTGAAGGTTGGAATAAGCCTACCTTGATGCGGCCCGAAAACGGCAAGTGGCGTCAGTCTGCCCGATACAAGCTGATTTTCGAGGACTTACCAGATGACGGGAACTGTGTGAAACTTGACCCATCCTCGCCTAACCGGCCAATACTCTACTTTAAAGGGCACAGCGACTACGCACACCGATCTATTGACGTCCTGGAGTCGCAGATCGTCAGCAAGTTTCTACGGGCCCTCCCAGTGGAGCGAATCTACTACAATAAAGCGATTGCCTCTACAGAAGCCCATATAATCGGGACAACCGTGATGGGCAATAGCGCGAAAGACAGTGTCATCGATCGTGGTCTGGCGCATCACCACCTGCGAAACCTATTGGTTCTTGGAAGCGGGGCATTTCCCACTTGTTCACCAGCAAATCCATCTTTGACCATTAGCGCATTGTCGCTATGGGCGGCATCGCGCCTCTCCTCATCGACAACATGACTAAAATTACCCGTCGCGCTTTAGGAGGAGTTCTTGTAGGCGGGCTGGCTGTTGCCGCCGCCTTTTCCGCTGCCGTCTTTCCGCTCTCGCCCGAGCAGCGTCTTCGTCAGCTGGTGCGCCGCCGGCTAAACTACCTGACAGTTCCGGATCCCGTGCTCGACGCTTTCGTTCAGGACTACGCGGCGGATCCTGGGAATGAGATGCGATACTTTGGGAGTCGTCGATACATTGCGCAACGCGCTGCTTACAGCGTGCCCGCAGTGTCGGCTCATCTTCCAATGTTCCGATTCGAGCGGCATATCGTATCGCAATTCCTTCAGTCGACCGACTTCTTCCGCAACGGTGCCGACGTAAGCCGTCCGCTTCTATACGTGGCGTATTGCGATCCGTATAAACAAGGGTGCGCCAACTATTTGGCCAAAGTTGGCTGATACGGACGCAAAGATGGTGGCACTCGCGGTCTGAGGGAACGAGCCAGACTTTGCGGCAGACAAAGTATTCAGCAAATGTTGGTCCGACTTGTCAACCAAATCAGGCGCTCAAACAATATCGGCCAAGTCCACTCCGCATCGTTATACACCCATTCCTCATGGACCGTGTAATCGTCTAAGTAGCGGACGAAAACCAAGTCGCAGCCGAGTTGCTGTTCCAACCGGCTGCGAAAATCCCATCTATGCGATGACGCCGGCATCGTGACGGCATTTCTGAAGAACTCTTCGCCTCTGCCGGAGCTTCGTGCCAAAGTCAGAGATCCAGGTTTGCCACTCCGTAACGACAAGGAGTAGCGCTAAATCGTACCCGTATCTCCTGCACTGGACGCCTTCTGCAGTTCCAGCCGGCGTGCCTGTTGCCACTTCATTCTGCCCTGCCATTCCTGCCATAACGTAGCGGACCCAGCCCAGAAATAGCCCGCCATGAAAATCATAAGAAACGGAAGTACCAGAAAGTTATACGATTCAATTGCAAAGAAAATCATATACAGGAAATAGCTGCCAATCACGAGCTCCATGTAAGGCAGCCAGCCACTGCGGCTTCGATATCTTGCATTGGTCATCTGCAGCTTCTGGCTCTGCACAATGGCATATTTTGGGGTTCGCACAAAAGCGGTTTGCACTCCCAGAAGCGCCTCTATAACCGCACGCGTGTTGCTGATCGTCAGCGCGACTCCTGCAGCCATCAGGGCAGGAACGAACCAGATCGCGCGGGTCCAGGTCTTCGGGTACAACTCGCGATGGGCATAGACATAAAAAGAAGTCAGTGACCAGAAAGAGGCCACAATCAGAGGCAAATCCAGGAACACCATCTGCCGCCAGCCCATATAAAAACGCACAATCATGACTGGCAGCATCAAGGCCGAGACCACCACCATCAGAGGGTAAGAAATGTTGGGAGTCAAATGCATGAAGGCTTCGAACTTCACCCGCCGCGGGAGTTTCGAGCGCAAAATCGACGGCAGCAGCTTGAGAGCAACCTGAGTCAGGCCTTTAGACCAGCGAGACTGCTGCACCTGAAATCCATGCATTTCGACTGGCAGTTCTGAAGGACACTCGACGCCTGGGATGTACACGAACTTCCAGCCCTTCATCTGGGCGCGATAGCTCAGGTCCGAGTCTTCGGTAAGCGTGTCATGCTGCCATCCCCCGGCATCGTGGATCATACACTTTCGCAGAATGCCTGCGGTGCCGTTGAAGTTGAAAAACAAGCCCGATCCATACCGGGCCCCATGTTCCAGCACGAAGTGGCCGTCCAGCAACATCGCTTCCACTTCCGTCAGGATGTTGTAGTGCCGGTTCAGGTACGTCCACCGCGTTTGCACAACGCCAACATCAGGATCGGTAAAGTAATCCATTGTCCGGCGCAGGAAGTCCGGGGGTGGTATGAAATCGGCATCGAACACGGCCACAAACTCGCCGGTAGCCGTCTCCAGACCCTCCTGAAGAGCGCCCGCTTTAAAGCCGTGCCGATTCGTCCTGTGCTTGTACTCGATCGGGTAGCCGAGGGCCTGCCAGCGCGCAACTAAACCTTCTGTGAAGGGATGCGTCTCATCGGTGGAATCGTCCAGGACCTGCAACTGCAAACGGTCCCATGGATAATCCATCTTTAACGTTTCTTCAATCAACCTCTCAACAACATACTTTTCGTTGTAAATCGGAAGCTGAATCGTGACGCGCGGCAAGTCAGCCTGCAGTGCCTCCCACCGTCCGGCGGGCCCCTCCGTCAGCTTCTTGCGGTGCTTCAGAAACAAGCGCATCGTCTCGTACCGGTGAAGGCCATAAAGCGACAAAATCACCAGCACCGTAAAGTAGGGAATCAGCAGAGCCCAATCGAACCAGCCGAGGCGATGTATTCCCTCAAAGGTTGGATCGAGAAACGTGTCTAAAGCCCTGTTCATACCCAAAGCCAGCAAGAAACCTGCAGACAAACTGGTTGTTACCATGTTGTCGCTTTCGTACGGGGACCTGTGTTCGGGATACCAATCACCTTAATCGCAGCCGCCATTTCGCTGGAATTGACGTTCCTTTTTCTGGCATGGGCCGCACGCTTGCCCCCTGCTCGAATTACCCCGATCATCCTCGCGCTCATCGGCGCCAACACAATTTGGATCACCACCATATATCTTGTGAAGCGCAACCGCAGTTCTGGAACGCTCCCGTCAGGTTTCATTATAGGGATAGCTCTCGCATTCCGATTCACACTGTGGTCCCTCATCCCTCCTCTCACAGACGATCCCTTTCGATATCGGTGGGAAGCGCAGGTCATCAATCAAGGTGGCAATCCCTATCTCTCGCGTCCGTTAGACGCCAACTGGCAGCATCTTCGTGACACCGTGTGGATCCGTGTGGGCCAGAAAGATGTCCCGGCCGGTTATGGGCCCGCGTGGGAATCGATAGGAGCCATCACTGGCAAGATCGCTTCTGCCATCACGCCTGACCCCGCCGCCCAGGTCATACTATTCAAACTCCCGGCCGCCTTCTTCGATTTGGCGACTCTGGTTCTGCTCGCGGTAACGCTCCACAAAGCAAGCTTGCCTTCATCCTGGCTTCTTATCTACGCGTGGTCGCCCCTCGCCATCTGGGAGTTCTGGGCCAACGGACATCATGACCCGCCGGTTCTCTTCGCCCTTCTTCTCGCTCTGACGCTGGGCTCCGGGGCTAGGTGGACCGGTTCGTGGATCGCTCTCGCAACTGCAGTTGCACTCAAATTCTGGCCAGCCATCCTGATTCCCGCGTGGCTGGTCCGCAGTCGCAGGTGGGTCACCGGACCGCTGCTAATCACCGGAATTCTGGCGCTCACTGCCCTCCCGTATCTGGGTGGGGATATCACCTCCAACATTCGTTTTATGAGCGGTTTCGTTGGCGGATGGCGCAACAATGACAGCCTCTTTGGCGTGATCCTTGCGATCGCCAGGGATCAGTACCTGGCGAAATACATCGCGTTCACCCTGATCGCCGCAGCATCGTGGATCCTGGCATTACAACAACGCTGGCCTCTGCACCGGATCGCTTTGTGGACCATCGCGTCCCTCCTGCTGCTCTCGTCCAACTGCCACCCCTGGTACCTCACCTGGCTTCTTCCGTTCCTCGTCTTCGAGACGCCGAGTCCTCTTCTGCTCTGGATCGCGCTGATGCCCCTTACGTACGCCGTCTGGATCGACTGGAGCCTCCTCGGGACCTGGAACGGCTCCACCGCAATCCGCCTCTATGTCTACATCCCGTTCTTTGCCTATCTGGTCTTCTGGTTGTTTTTCAGGAAGAGGCTCGCCCAGAGTGAGCTAGGCTTATAAAGACACAGGCTCACAAGCTGCACGGATGGACACACACATTAGAAACCTTGGCGTAATCAGCATCGTCTGGGGAGTTCTTTCCACTGCGGCAGCACTGTTTCTCATGATCTGGTTCAATGGACCGACGGGCCTGTTTAACGCGGCTGAAGACGTTGCGGGCGCGGGGTTCATTACCGCATCCCTTGTGCTCGCGCATCTCCTTCTTGGTCCTCCCCTGATCGCTTCCGCGTTCTTCGTCATGCGCTATCACCAGTGGGCGCGCGCGGTAATGATCGCACTTTGCGGCATTAATCTTCTTAACATTCCTGTAGGCTCGTTGCTCTCCATCTATGGACTCTGGGTGCTGATGACGCCGGAAACCGAACCTCTTTTCACCACGCCTCCTCACCGGTCCCATCGCCCCGGCAAGGCCTGACCTGGTACCAGTGGCAAAATAGAACTTGAGCCTCTGCCGCCTCGCCTGTGTTCTGCTGTCTTCTTTTTCCCTTCTGCAAGCGCAACAGCAATCGGTGATCGTCACAGGTGCGTGGCAGCCTGTGCCACTCGAAGAGTCCGAACGTTCCGTCCGCTCAGTCGACCTCACCAATCTCCGTCTGGTTACCAACACGTTCACCGATCTTCTTCGCCTCGATCCTTCTGTGGATCTTCGTGAGCGGGCCCCCAACGGCCTGCAAGGCGACGTGTCCATCCGCGGAGGATCCTTCGGCCAAACACTGGTGCTTCTGGACGGCCTCAGGCTGAATGACGCGCAGTCCGGCCATCACAATCTCGATCTTCCTGTGCCGCTCGAGTCCATCGCTTCCATGGAGATCTTAAAGGGTTCCGGTTCGACGCTCTATGGCTCCGATGCCGTCGGTGGAGTCGTCAACTTTATAACCAGCCAGCCCGAAACCACTGAGATCCGCCTGCGAACGTCGGCAGGAAACTTTGGCGTGAATCAGCAGCGCGTCTCAATGGCTCTCGTAGCCGGCGATCTGTCACAAACATTCTCGGCCTCCCGCGATTTCTCAACCGGCTTCCTGCCGAATCGCGATTACCGAAACCTCACAATGGCGTCGAATACCCGAATCAAAACTCGTGTCGGCGTCACGCAAATTCTGCTTGGGCACCGCGACTCTCCCTTCGGGGCAGAGCAGTTCTACGGCAACTTCAACTCATGGGAGCGCACAAAATCATGGTGGACCGCAGCGCGCCAGCAACTGGGATCGCGTACTGAAGCCGCACTCGTTTTCCGCAGGCACACTGATCTCTTCGTGCTCTATCGCGACCGGCCTCAGGTTTTCACAAACCGACATGCCGTGGAAAGCTGGCAGGCCAGCATGCGCCGCCGTGAGCCGTTACGCGCGAATGCCGCTGTCTATTACGGGGCGGAAGTGTTTCGGGACAACATTGTTAGCAATAACCTCGGAACGCACAACCGGATGCGAACCGCTTTGTACCTGTCAGCCGACTTGCGCGCGCTTCGCCGCTTTTCCGTCAATGCAGGCGTACGCGACGAAGTCTGGGGCTCTGCCAATCACCAGCTTTCCCCGTCTGTCAGCGCAGGCTACTGGGTCCGCCAGGATCTGAAACTTCGCGCGTCAGTAAGCCGGGCCTTTCGGATACCCACCTTCACGGACCTTTACTACCGGGACCCGGCGAACAGAGGCTCCGCCAGCCTCCGCCCGGAAAAAGCATGGACCACCGAAGCGGGCGCGGACTGGTACCATTCCCAACGCTTGCACGTTAGCCTGACCGTGTTTCATCGGCGCGAGCAGGACGGCATCGACTACGTTCGCTCCAGTCCATCCGAAGTCTGGAGAGCGACAAACTTCCAGCGCCTGCACTTCACCGGAGTCGAAGCCAACTTTGCAATATCCCCAGCCCGAAACACCGGGCAGTTCGAACTCGGCTACACCGGTCTTCGCGGAGCTCAGGCACTAGCAGTAGCGCTGCAATCGAAATACGTATTCAATTACCCCGTAAATACGGGAATCATCAGCTGGCAATCCAACTGGGCAAGCCCTGTCCAGATCAGAACCCGCATCGGTGTGACCGAGCGTTACACCCGGTCGCCTTACGCTGTCTGGGACCTCTATGCCGCGGCGACTCGCAGCCGGATCCGACCCTTCGTTCAGTTCACCAATCTGACCCAGTCCGCACATCAGGAAATCCCAGGAGTC
>JACMLA010000058.1 GCA_014379815.1 Bryobacteraceae bacterium
GCGCAACCTGCTTTTGCGGAATGGGCACTGGACGAGAACCCTCCAGTGGCGGTTAGCGACACCCAGACAGCCTTGCCCTCCCTGGCTCCGGGGAAGCATCAGGTGAGGATTTTTGCCCAGCCGGGAGGACAAGGTGAGTCCATTTTTGAAATCGAAGTGGAAGCGGGAAAAGCTCCCCGTGTAAACAGCATAAAACCGGCCGAGAATACGCTGGGCATAGCTTTTACGCAGTTTGGGGAGGAGAGTCAGGTGACCACTTCACCGGAAGGATTGTCCATCGCAGGATCGGAGGGAAACGTGATCGGCCAAACCGGGACAACTGCCTTATTGCTTCCGAAACTAGCAGTGACGACCAGCCCGGAATATATAGTTCGCGGCCAGGAAAGCGAGTGGCGCATTCAGACCACGCCATCCGAGGCACCGATACTTTCTCT
Organism: Bryobacteraceae bacterium; assembly: GCA_014379815.1. Next base: position 435 of record JACMLA010000058.1, read on the forward strand.
GTTCCTGCGGACGAATGCTCCCTCGTCAGGAGGGATTATGGTGCGCGTCGACGAGGAGAACGTCAGCTTGCGGGTCAACGGAGCTATCCAGAGTAGCCCCCGGCTGGCTCGCGGAGCGTATACTTCACTCCGCGGGTTGGCGCCTGGCAGATATCGGATCGCCGTCGAACGGGAGGGCTTTCGCGCAGATCCACCCAGCGCGCAGATCAGAGTTTCTGCCGGGAAGGATGTATCCCTGGATTTCCATCTAATCCGCCTCTCAAGTATCGAAATTAGGAATGCACGACCCGGCGCCCGCGTAATGATCAACGGATCTGAGGTGGGAGTTATTGGCACGGACGGATCGCTAACCTCGCAAGTAGAGCCCGGGCCATGCCGGATTGAAATGCGCCTGACGAAGTATCAACATCGCCCGGTAGAACGTCAATGCGCCTCCGGCGAAACCCTTGTCATCGCCGGGGCGGATTCCTCGATGACGCAGACTTTCGGTCATGTCCACATCCCATCGGTCAACCCAGGTGAGGCCAAAGTCGTCCTGACCCGCCAGGGTGAAACCTTCAATCTTGCGATGGGGTATACGGAACTGCCAGTCGGCCGGTACAACCTTCGAGCGAGTGCACCGGGGTACACGGACAAGGTAGTACAGAATCTTGAAGTGATTCCGGGTCTGACTAATGAAGTGGGAGCGATTGATCTAAAGCCGGCGAAATAGTTCGAACCGCAGAAGGAGAGAATCTCGTGGCAATGCAAGTCTGCATGGGTGCCCAGATGCAATGCAGTTTCGGGGTCGCCCCCAGTTCCCTGGTGGTGCTACCGCTGAACCGTGTGTTCACGCAGCAGGTCCCTGATGCCAACATCATGGATCATCAGCCAATGGTCAACATACTTCCGTTCGGGATGTGCATGTCTCCCGCCAACCCGACAGTTGCTACTGCGACTGCCGCTGCATTGGGAGTACTTACTCCCATGCCATGCATCCCTAACACAACAACTCCATGGATGCCAGGTGAGGTAACGATCCTGCTAGGAAATAATCCGGCACTGGATAACAATTCGAAGCTGATGTGTATGTGGGGTGGCGTAATTCAGTTCATCACACCAGGCGAATTTACAGTGATGGAGCCATAAATCCTTCCGAGTTACTTCTTCTCCCACGCTTCTTTATCCAGATCGGGGAAAGTAACTTTACAGACGCCTGCGTCGATATGATCCACACGAGCCTTGCCTTTCTCGTCCAGCGTGCCACTTGCTACAGTTGACCCGTCCGGCAAAGTAATCCGGTACGGTTCGCCTGGGACTGGTTGGCCTTCCTCGTCTACCAGCTCGATCTCAATCCAGTGCTTCTTGTCCCGTGATTCTTCCGCGGCAGGGTTGTGGGCTGGAGCGTCTGTTGCCGCGGAACGGCGGACGGGCGCCACCGCGGCAAGACCCATGCTGGCCGGTGTCGCGGCCTGTGCAGCCTGTGCAGCAGCCATAGCACCAGGATCAGCCTCTACCGCTTCCTGAGCAACCGTAGGCGCCAGTGGGGATACCATGCACCCAGCGCTTCCGCTTAACGCAGCTCCTCCACTGTTGAGCTGGATCATTGTCCCTTTGACGGCGACGCCGGACGCGTCGATGGTGATGAAGTTCCCACCAACCTTGAGCGTGATGCCCATGCTCGCTTCGATCACAACCTGCATCGCTTTCAGATAGAGATTCTGAGTGGTTTGGCTGCTGTGATTCGACTTGAACTCCTCAATTACGTCGCCTTGCACCGTGACTGAGTGCGAGCCGGTGATTTTTATGGCCGCTTTACCGCTCACCTCCAGGTTGTAATCCCGCCCTACTTTCTCAATCTGATCGCGCGTGATTTCAGTATGATCGTCGCGCTCGACCTTCTCCATTTTGTCTCGCGTAACGATCAGGTGCCTGTCCCGGCCCAGCCACTCTTTCCTGTCGTTCTTGACGCGGAGCTCCAGATCTTTTTCTCCGTGGACGAAGATCTGTTCATTTCCTTTACTGTCTTCCAGCCGGATCTCGTTAAAGCCCCCACCGCCTTTCGAGCTCATCGACTTGATCGTGCTCTTGGTGTGTTCGTCAGGCAGAGTGTATGGCGGCATCTGGTCGGCGTTATAGACCGAACCCGTGATGATCGGCCGGTCGGGATCACCCTCGATGAAGCTGACGATGACCTCCTGACCTATTCTCGGGAGGAAAATCGATCCCCAGTTTTTTCCAGCCCAACCCTGACCGACCCGGATCCAGCACGAACTGTTCTCATCGCGCTTGCCCTCCCTGTCCCAGAAAAACTGTACCTTGACGCGGCCGTAGAGGTCCGTGTAGATCTCTTCTCCCGAGGGGCCTACAACCACCGCGGTCTGGGTACCTTCAATGACCGGTTTCCTGCTATTTCGTTCGGGGCGGAATGGGATCGCGCTCGGGATCACTTCGAACCGGTTAGTGTACTCAAACGGATCCTGCTGACCAGCCTGATAGCTGGTGTTCTGTCCGTCTTCCTGGATGCCGACTATGGCATAAGACTGATTGGCATCGCTTCGGAAGTGGTCGAGGAGATCGAACGTGTACCCACTCTCGAATCCCATACAATTGCTGCCACCACGCGCGGTCAGCAACCGTGCTTCACGTTCCTGCAAGCGGATGCGCGCATAGCGAGCTCCCTCATCCCTAGTATTGTGATTACCCGGAAAGTCGTAGAATTCGCCTTTCTGTTCTCCGGGCTCGGTAGCCATGAGACTGGTGTTCGGCTTTTTGAAATCGTAGTCCATCAGGGAAGCTGTTCCCGTATGGACGGCGTACTCATATTCCAGAGTGGCTACGGTATCCTCAGGAAGGTTTCCGCCAGTGGCGGGTTGGTAGTGAGCTTCCGGTTTCGCCGCACACTTCGGAAAGGCCGACGATGCGTCTGCAAGGACGAGCGTATGCTTATCCTCAGCCTGCTCGAAGAAGTAGAAAATGCCTTCCTCTTCCATAAGGCGGGAGACAAAATTGAAATCGGTTTCGCGATATTGGACGCAGTACTCGCGTGCGGGATACGATCCGGTCAACTGGAGCTTGAAGTCGGAAAATCCGCGATCTTTGAAGACCTTCTCGACAATCTCGGGGACCGTCAGATTCTGGAAGATGCGGCAGTCGGTGAACAGGCTAAGGAACCACAGCCAGGGTACCACCTCCAGCTCAAACGCCGCCATGCCATCCTCCCCAACCTCCAGCAGTTTGATCCTGCTGATGTGGCCGTGCACGTGGCGGGAGGTCTCCTCATCAAGATTGAGAGAGAGCACCACCCCCTTTGACAGGAGTGACTTCATGTCGATCCCGGCATTCTGCGAGAGCACCCGCAGACTGTACCGGAACGGTGACGATACTTTGCTGTGGCCACGGAAGCTGTCGATGAGCAGCGCATCGTCGCCCAGCGTCGTCTTGATGCGAAAAGGGCGCAGGATCTGAGTCAGCAAGACAGCTACGCCTCCAGCCAGCCGCGTCGAGCGGGCCAGCTACACACCTGAGTATTACTCGTAAACGAACGTTCCGTTTTCCCCTACCCTCACCCGAATCGATTCAAGCTTTTCTTTCTCTGCGATTTTGGTCAGGATCTGCCTGGAAATCTGCGGCAGCACAGTGTTCGTCAATATGTTGTCCACATTGCGCGCACCACTTTCCACTTCGGTGCAGCGGCTGGCAATCTCTTCCACCAGAGCTTTATCGTACGACAACGTAATCTTGTGCGTCTCCTGGAGTCTCCGCTCCACCTTGCCGAGCTTCAGCAGGATGATCTTCCGCAAAGCCTCGTCCCGGATAGGCATGTACGGAATGATGACCAGTCTTCCGAGAAATGCAGGCTTGAAGATCTTGTTCAACTCCGGCTTCAGCGCCTTTACCAGACCCTCGGGGCTCGGCATAGTTTCGAGGTCCGCGCACAACTTCATCAACGTATCGGTTCCGGCGTTCGAGGTCAGCAAGATGATTGTATTCCGGAAGTCGATCTCCCTGCCCTCACCATCTTCCATGCGACCTTTATCGAAGACCTGGAAGAACAATTCCAGAACATCGGGATGGGCCTTCTCGACTTCGTCGAGCAAAACCACCGAGTAGGGACGCCGGCGCACCGCCTCTGTGAGTACCCCGCCCTCGCCGTAGCCGACATAGCCTGGAGGTGAGCCCTTCAGCGTGGACACGGTATGCGCCTCCTGGAACTCCGACATGTTGATCGTGATCAGGTTCCGCTCGCCGCCGTAGAACAGATCCGACAGCGCCAGAGCAGTCTCGGTTTTTCCAACGCCGCTTGGCCCCACAAGCAGGAACACACCAACAGGCTTGATCGGGTCATCCATGCCTGCTTTGCCTGTTCGAATCCGTTCGCTGATGGCTTCCAGTGCATGACTCTGCCCAATTACGCGGGAGCCCAGATGAGACTCGAGCGCGAGCACCGAACCGATCTCGTCCTTCAACATTTTGCCGACGGGAATTCCGGTCCATCCCGACACGACCTCGCCTACTACCTGAGCGTCTACGCAGACGCGCATTAACGGAGAGTCGCCTTGCAACTGTTCCAGTTCCGTATTCAGAGTTGCCAGCTCGGCCCGAACCACGTCGGGTTCGATAGCGGGCTGGGTCGCTGCACCGCCGCCACCCGAACCCGTAGCCGGCTGCATCTCTTCCAGCTGCGTTCGTGCATGCCGGATCCGAGTCACCAGATCCCGTTCCTTCTCCCACCGTGCGTTTAGCTGCTCCAGTTCTCCGGTAACAACTGCGGTTTCCTCCGAGATCGCAGTGAGGCGTTCTGTATGATCCGAACCGGTTACGCTCTCGCGTTCGAGAATCCGCTGGCGCACTGCCAGGTCCTCGAGCATTCGCTGTGTATTTTCGACCTGTGGAGGGATCGCGTTCTGGCCAAGCGCCAGCCGCGCACAAGCGGTGTCGAGAACGCTGACTGCCTTGTCTGGAAGCTGCCGGTCCGGAAGAAAGCGATGCGAAAGACGGACTGCGGCGGCAACTCCTTCGTCGAGGATACGCACGTTGTGGTGGGCTTCCAGTGCGGGCACAACACCCCGGATCATCTGCCCGCATTGCACTTCGTTGGGCTCATCTACTTTGATCACCTGAAAGCGACGGGTGAGCGCCGGATCCTTTTCGAAGTACTTCTTATACTCCGACCAGGTGGTAGCCGCAATGGTCCGCAGTTCTCCCCGGGCCAGAGCAGGTTTCAGCAGATTCGCGGCATCGTTCTGGCCAGCCTGACCTCCGGCACCGATCATCGTATGCGCTTCATCGATGAACAGAACGATCGGCGTCGGAGAGGACTTTACCTCACTGATCAAACCCTTCAACCGGTTTTCGAACTCCCCTTTGATGCCAGCGCCGGCCTGGAGCAAGGCCAGATCCAGCGTCCGTACAGAGACCTTCTGGAGCGTAGGCGGAACGTCACCACTGGCAATTCGAACCGCGAAACCTTCAACGACTGCGGTCTTACCGACGCCCGCTTCGCCCACCAGAATGGGATTGTTCTGTCTCCTCCTGGTCAGGATATCCACCACTTGCCGGATCTCAAAATCCCGCGCGACGACCGGATCAATTTTTCCCTTCCTGGCCTGCTCGGTCAGATCAACAGTGAACTGATCGAGATTGGGTGTTTTGCCGGTGGGAAGTGCGGAACCAGGGGTGGTTTCTCCAGCAGACGACTGGAAGCTGCGAGCCTGTTCGCCCGATAAGTTCACGAGGGCCTGGAAGTCTTTGCGTAAGGCTTCGACTTCGATCTTAGTGAACTCCTGACTCACATCGCGGACGAGGCGCAACAACTCCTCATTGCCCAGCAGCGCGAGCACGCAGAAGCCAGTTCGAATCTGCTCCGCCTCGTAATCAACCGAACCGAGGAGCCAGGCTTCCGTCAGCATTTTCACCAGCGAGGGACTCAACGCAGGAGTCCTTGCGTTGCCCGACTTCAGCTTGTCCAGGCTGCGCGTCAGCTCAGTCGAAAGCCGCGCCTTATCAATTCCGAAGTGTCGCAGGATGAGAGTGGCATCGGAATCCTGAGCATCGAGGACCTTCATTAGGAAATGCTCAATCTCAACGTCGTAATGAGTTCGCGACAGGCAAAGGCCAGCGGCCCCTTCCACTGCGCTTCGGGTTGTATCGTTCAGTCGTCCGATCAGTGCGCGTAAGCTAACAGCCATATAGTTTCTTCCCTGATCCTGATACGTATCACATCAAGAGTAAAATCGTGTCCTCTGGGCTGCGGTCGAATTCCGGCTGCGATTTGATCCACGTGAACCATCCCAAACGGGGACCCTGCTCGCTCTGTTCGTCGAGATCACACTCCGGAACATCCTCGCTGGCCAGAATCAACTGCAGTTCAACCTCAGTCTCCCGATTGCAGAAAAAGTCCACGAGCGCCCGCAAAGGTCGCCAGGATACTCCGTCAGGGAGAAATTCAAGATACCGCAATCTCTTCAAAGGACCCAGTTTTACACGAATCCGGGACTGCTCATCCCAGATCGAATCGCCTACAACCGCCGTCTTCCCCAACTGGGAGCCGAACGCCTCATGCTCTTCCACGGAAGTACGATCTTCCGGACTTAGAAATTGCCAAGAACCCACGAAATCCCGCACCTGCACCGGTACGCCAAAGTAGTCTCCTATGAGTGACTCCAGCGCTAATGCAGACCGGGGCTGCATCGAAAGCAATCCAGCGTAAAAGAGCAGGGATCTGTCGGTAATGTCCTGCCGATCCTGTAAGCCCGGAGTTCCCAGTCCCAGCAGGGCCAGCAAGTAGCTGGAAAGCCTGTCGTGTCCCTCGCGTTCGAAAACAACTCCAAATCTATACCGTTCCCACGCCTGATAGAAGAGGGAAATGATCCGATGGTTGAACAGGTCGTAGAATGCTGCCAGAGTATCGTCTTTGGCCCGGAGGCGCTCCTGAACCAGCTCTGAATAACAGTAGGGCAGCACCCCGGCCGGGCCTGTCAGACCCATGAAGTTAAGAGTCAGCGCCGCCTGTTGCTGCTTCCACTCAAGCGACTTCAGCTCCGCAGGCGGAAAGGCCAGATCAGGGTTGACCCGGAAACGAACGGCCTCAGTTTCCGGTCGGCCAAAAGTCCCAACCATGGTCTGGTCTGGCGATGCAAGCTGGAGCAGCCTGACGGCCTGAAAGAAGTCGAACTCACCCGGATCTTTCTGCAACTCTTTGATCACGCGCGAAAGATCAGGTCCTTCCGACGGGGTTATACCAGAATCCGGGATCCCGCTCGCGGTGGCCATTGACGCATCACCTCCCGTTTCTGCCGTGTTGTGGCTATTAGCTGCGTGAAGCTATTCATCGAAGCATACATCGCAAAAAAGCGTTCGAGTACGCTCGCAAACAAGTAAATGCCCCCACCTACAAACTGTTCTTCATCAAAGTCGATTTCAATTCGTTTACCCCTGACAAAAGAGACGCCATTTTCCGACACCAGCCGCGAAAAATGAGGACGGCTGTCGAGGCGGGCGATACCTTCAATCATCCGGTCAGTAAATGCGGAGTCGGTGAAATCGTACAAGCGCAGGATGTTCTGCAGCGCCTCTCGTCCCTCCTCCACCAGTGAAAGGTGATTCAGAGACAGGTGTGACACAAGATGCCACTGCGCCATCCCGCTCCGAGGTGGACGAAGAGGCGCTGTGGGCTTTCTAAGAGCTACGATTTTCTGGATTGGCGCGCTGCTCTCAATCTCAAAATCGCCATCGGCGTTCCCGAAGGGCAGCCGCGACGGAAGGCTGCGATTCGTGCAGGTCGTGCGTACCGTCACGTTGTCGGTATCAGGCTGACGGGTTCGCATGGACCGGTCTACCAGAGAGAGGTGGACGTCCGAGCCTTCATCTTCTGCGCGCGTGGATTCCCGCCGGTGCGCAATCCAGAAAGTCGCTCCTTCCTGCTCTCGGCTATCGCTTCGAAATGAGTAAAACGGCCGGTACGTGATGATCTGCTGTGAGGCCTTATCGAGGCCGGACACGTGATCGACCGAGAAAATTTCCATCGCCACAGGCCTTCGAATATCGGGGATCACCTGGTACTCCGGCTTGCGCTGGTCCAATAGAATCGGCTCGGCGGTTTGGGGAAATAAGTTGATAATCGGACTACAATTCAAACGAAATGTTTCCAGATTAGTACCATTTTCCAGACGTTGACGCCGCTCCTCGGTCCCCGCTGTCGAGAACAGGAAAATCAGTTCGGCTGAATTTTTGAATCCAGCTTGCCATACTGGCTCTAAGCCAGTCACGTCCACGAAAAAGAATTTCTCCGGTATTGAAAAGTACTCCTGCAATAAGCGGTATCCCTGAAACGATCTTCGCGGGTACGGGATCATCGCCTCGTCTTCCTCGAAGCCAACCGGGCGCAGATGCGATGCAGGCAACGTCACAACCGGACCTCTTGCACCCGCGACGGGGTCACGCACAATAATGCGAGTTAGCCTTGCACCCAGCAACTCGTAGAGTGCATGCACTAGGCTGCTCTCCCCTGTCAGATGAAACCGGAGGTGGTCAATCCCAATTCTGGGCAAAGGCAGATCCGGAGCACTCGCGATTCGCAATCGGAGAGCAAACGAAGCGTCAGAAGCGGGGATAGCAGGCCTGATGCGATCCGGCGAAATCCACTCCGCTCCAGTCACAGAAACGGGCCAGATCGTCGTGTCGTAGCAGGTACGGAACTTGCACGGTATGCCGGCAACGGGGCGGGAATACAGCAGGCTGTTCCGGGGAATCGGCAGACCCGTGGTTAGCCGGCCCTGACCAGTGTTGAGCTGAAACTCAACTATGGACATCGACGGCAGCGGACGGACAAAATGCGGATACAGGATATCTAATAAAGCCTCTGTAATTTCTGGAAATTCATCGTCAATTTTCAGGTGAACACGCGCGGCGAGGAACGCAAAACCTTCCAGCAATCGTTCCACGTGCGGATCGTCACATTTCGACGGCTCGAGACTGAGGCGGGATGCGATCTTCGGGTATTTCTGCCCGAACTGAGCACCCATCTGGCGCAGATACGTCAGCTCGCGCTCGTAGTACAGGAGAAGCTCATCCCGCATGTTCGACCCCATACTGTCCGCTCGCAAGTTCTAGCACCGTGTCGAAGGAAACGTGCTCGGGAGCAGGGTCCATTAAGAGAAGACCTTCGATACGGAGCCTCAAAGTGCGGGAGTTCTTGCCTGGCAAGCTTAAATCGATCATTCGGAGATTCGCGATCCGGGGTTCGTAGGTTCGAATCGCGGTTTGTATGGACTTCAGCAGCTTCGCCTGATCTTTGGGGGACGCGATACTGAACGCGGTGAAGTCCTGCAGACCGAAGGCGTACACGGAGCGTCCTACCTCGCGTAAGCTTTCATGGGGCGGCTCGGCGATACGGCGGGTATTCAGAATCCATTCCAGATCCCGGCGAACGGAATCCTTCAGCTGTCGAACGGACTGAGATCTGGAACCCGGGGCTTCGCTCCTGACCTGTGGATCGCGATCGATCAGCCGGTCGAGAACCGACAGCGTGACTTCGGACTCCACAGACGGCCTCGCCATCTTTAGACCGTTAGAGCCTGGACAGGATCGAGCCGGCAGATACGTTCAAACATCGTCTGCTTGATCTTGGCATCAGCCTGGATTTTCTTGCTGGACTGAAGCAGAAAGGCAAGAGCTCCGGCGATCAGTTCGCGATCTTCCCAGTCTTCCAGCTTGTGGGTGTCTACGGCGGCAGCGAGGTCGTCCAGCAGTGGCTGCGCGATCGTATCCTTGCCTGCGGCGATGCAGATCTGCGCAAGCTGCAGCTTGCGTAAGAATCGTCCCCTTCCACTCCGCTGGCGATCGATCTCCTTGTTCAGGATCTCGAGAGCTTTCTGGTGTTGACCGAGACGCACTGCCTCTTTGGCGAGGACGTGTGGATCGACGTACTTAGCTTCCCAACCCTTGTGACCCGAGTCTTCATTGACTGGCAAACGAGCTAACGTTGGCTCAGGGTGACCAACACCGGGTTCGGCCAGAATGTCTCGAAGCCACTCCTGCGTTTTGGCATTGGCTACCGGAGAATCGTCGGTCAGCGTTGACTCGAGGAGATCTGGCAAGTCAGTTAGCAACGCTCGCAGTTCAGATCGGATGGAGACGGCGATCGTATCGTAATCCGAACCCAGTGCCGCGCACGCATTTACGACGAACCTCTGCAGATCCAGCCAGGCGCGACCGTATGGAAGAGACATCAAGGTCTCAGCCGCCTCTAACAGTTCTTTCCATCGTTGATGAAGAGCGAGCGACTTTATCTGCTGTCGAAACTCGGTCGGCGGAGCCTCCAGTATGCCGGGATCCCGCGAAGACCGCAATTCACCCCAACGGAGTCCTCGTAACATGAGATACGGTGCTGCGCTGAATGGCTCGTGTGCACGCAGGAAAGCTGCGGCTGCAGCAACGGAAGCAGTCGCTTGTTGTCGGTCTGATAGTTCGGCAGTCTGTAAGGGGACCGCTACAGCGGATCTCGATGTGCCAGGTTCCGGCAGGTGCGCCAACGCGGGAGCAGCCGCTGCACCGCTTGAGCCCACGGCAATCCCAACTGGCGGCTCTTCTACCGGGAGCTTCGCGGGTTCCGGAGCTTTCTCCGGATCTGGATCGGTTTCCCGCTTTTTCTGTAAGAATCCGTGATTGGTGTGCCGGACTTCCTGCAAAGCGGTTTGCAGCTTTTGAAGAGACGGTGCCTGACTTCCAAATTTTTCCTGGCAGACCTGCTCAAGTCCTGCAAGCGCGACAAGGCAAAGGTCAAGGCTTTGTTCCGAGTCAAAGACAGCAGACTTGGGCGTTTCTGCGACAGCTTTGTCGATTATCTCCGGCGCGATCTTGCCCTCTTTCAGAGCACTTTCACGGGAGGACTTCTGTTCCTTCGATTTTGCCTGATCCTCGGGTATGATCGAACGCGAGTCCTTGTACACCAGATAGCTGTAGCCGTCATGCAACAAGGGAACATTCTTCACGGGGACTACGAGTTTGGAGCCCAACCAGTCAAGCAGCAAGGACCTGGATTCCGCGTCGTCCTCTTCAAGTTCTGGATACAAGCCGTCCCAGAATTGCTCGAGCATGTCTTTGCAACAGGTCAATGACTCCGCGAATCCGAGGAATCCGTGGCGTGCCAGCATCGAATCCGCAAGCCAGACCATAAGCTGGAGATCCTTGCTTTGCGTCGCGATTGCTTCCTGCGCAAACCTCGCTGCTGCGCTATGGTCAGCAAGTTTTCGCTCGCGTTGCCAAGCTCCTTGATTCAGCTGATCGTCTTCGCGACGGGCCTCACGAATTTTCTCGTAAACCGGAGCGTATCGAATATCGGTACCAGCTGGATTTTGGCCGGGTATAGGGGAAAGTATGTCGTTACGAAGCAGCATTGAACGAAGCGGCTGCGGGATCTATTGTGATCGAACGCACTTGTAATAAGGGCATTTCCGCGCCATCGACAAGGAAGATTTTCTGCCCAACTGGAAACTCAGCACCCTGATCGTCTGCTACCCAGGACGTGCCCCGACCAAGCCAGAGCATTTCCTGATCCGATTTCCACGAGAACGGATAGACTACCGGAATCAGAACTTCGCCCATGTCCGCGCCTTCAAAACTCGGTCCGGTCTGCACCAGCGCTGGGGTCCACAAAGTATCGCGAAGTCTTTTCGGCTCCTGAAGCTGGATGGAAGCAATGTGTTCAAAGGGAACCCACACATACGAACCTGCGACAAACACCTCGAGGCGAGCACCAATCGTCTGGTCGGCATCGGAGATGGAAGTAAAGGGCTTGCCGTTCAGGGTCCCGGTCAGCTCAGACCGGCACAGGTCCCGAGGGTAAGTTTCTGAGCGAAACAAATCATGCCGGGTCTTTTCTGCATGTAGCGCGGAATAGTACAGGACAGCACCAAGTTCGGTCTCTTTATTATCCCGGGCCAATACCGCCAATTGCTTTTCCGCACGGTCGTATTGGCCCGAGAAACACAGAAGCTCGAACAAGAAAGTACGTCTCTGAACGTCAGTTGGATTATCGCGAAGCTGCGCACTTAGCGCAGCTATCGTATCGCCAACTTTGCCGTTCTCGAGGAGACGCGCTTCAGTCATCCGCAGTTAGCCGAGGTTGCTGGCTGCCGCGAAAGTCGCAGTAAGGAGGCTGAGATCGTATCCTTTACGAGTCGCAGCATCCAGCTGTCCGTCGTCCTTCTCAGGCCGGTAGGCAATTTCAACGGCCTGGAATGCAAAGCTGACTGACTCGGTGGGATTTTCGTTCGAACCTGACAACTGCAGGGAAGAAATCATCGCATCCTTGAGATAGATGCGGAAATAGTCCTCCTGTTTGTCGCCAACCGGTTTGTCGTATACCAGGTATACCTCTTTAAGAATGTCGCCCGACGCGCAATGGTCAGCCAACAAGGGAGAAGTCTTATCCAGCACCTTCATGATGGTGAGGTTCGAGAAGTCTGCGCGACCTGCCTTCGCTTCCTTGCCAGAAGCGCCGGCGCCGTAGGTCGATGTCTGGGAAACTCCAAAGCTGAATGAAAGAACGTCGATGTGCTTTTCCTTGCTTGTGCTAGGTCCATCGATTCCTTCGATCTTCAAGTATGCATTTACAGCCACGGTATTTGACTCCTTTTGTTAGAAACCGAGATTAGTTCTACTTGGCAGCCGCGGGAAGCTCCGCGACCAGCCGCAGCGAAACCGTAAGCTCGTCCAGCTGAAAGTGCGGACGAAGGAACGCAACAGCGCGATAGACTCCCGGTTTACCGGGTACATCGACTACATCCACGCGCGCTTCGCGGAGAGGACAGCGAGCCTTCATTTCCGGAGATGCAGTGTCATCCGGAATCACGTACCGTGTAATCCAGCGGTTGAGGAAAATCTCCGCATCGGTGCGCGACATAAAGCTGCCAATCTTGTCGCGCATCATCGCCTTCAGGTAATGGGCGAATCTGGACACCGCCATAATGTAGGGGATCTGTGTGGATAACCGCGCGTTTGCATTCGCGGAATCAGTATCGTACAACTTCGGTTTCTGCGCAGACTGGGCACTGAAGAACGCAGCGTAGTCGGTATCTTTGCAGTGGACGAGAGGAATGAAGCCGAGATCCGCGAGTTCTTTTTCACGACGATCGGTAATCGGCAATTCCGTGGGGCACTTCATAATCAATTCGCCCGCATCGGTCCGGAAATTGTGCGTCGGTAATCCTGTCACAAGTCCGCCGCCTTCCACACCACGCATAGCAACGCTCATACCAAAGCGCGAGAAGGAATTCGTCATGCGCGAAGCCATTGCGAATGCCGCGTTCATCCACAAGTAGCGGGAATGGTCGGAGCCGTCCACCTTTTCTTCAAAGGCAAAAGCTTCCACGGGCTTCGTATCTTTACCGTAAGGGAGACGACCAAGGACCCTCGGCAGGCACAGGCCAACATAGCGCGAATCGTCGGTCTGGCGAAAACTCTTCCACTTGGCGTACTCGGTCGTGTCAAAAACCTTTGCGAGGTCGCGGGGTGCGTCCAGGGAAGTCCAGCTTGGCAGATTCAACAAGTCCGGAGCCGCCGCGCTCAAAAAAGGAGCATGAGCAGACGCAGCTACGTTAGAAATCTTCTCCAGCAGTTCGGTATCTTCCGGATGCTTGCCGAACTCGTAGTCCCCAACAAGCGCTCCAAACGGAGCTCCACCATAAACACCGAACTCTTCTTCGTAGACTTTCTTAAACAGTGCGCTCTGATCGAATTCGGGCGCCCTCTGCAGATCCTTGAGGAGTTCCTTTTTGCTGGTATTGAGGAGACGGATCTTGAGCATCGTTCCCGTTTCGCTCTGATCCATCAGATACTTCACGCCACGCCAGGTGGACTCCAGCTTTTGAAACGACGGATGGTGGATGATTTCGCTCAATTGGAGCGAAATCAGGTGATCGATTTGCGCGATACGCGCGTTGATCATCACCTCCGCATCCC
>JACMLA010000451.1 GCA_014379815.1 Bryobacteraceae bacterium
AAAACGGTTCGTCGAGAAGCAGGAAACCAGGATTGGTAACCAGCGACCGGGCGATCTCCACCCTGCGCCTCTCTCCCCCAGACAACGTAAAGCCCTTGTTATGTCGTACTCGCTGCAGACCCATCTGATCGATCAGTAAGTCCATGCGTTCGGTACGTTCGTTCTTGCGCAGAGGCATCGTTTCCAGAATCGCAAGCAGGTTCTGTTCAACGGTCAGCTTGCGAAACACCGACGCCTCCTGCGGCAAATAGCTGATCCCGCGACGGGCTCGCATATACATCGGCAGATCCGTGATGTCCTGTCCGGAAAGCAAAACGCGCCCAGAATCGGGCGTGATCAGGCCGACAATCATGTAAAACGACGTTGTCTTTCCGGCTCCGTTAGGCCCTAGAAGTCCGACAACCTGACCCTGTTGCACCGAGATAGAGACGTCGTCGACCACGCGGCGACCCCGGTACGCTTTGGCCAGTTCCTGAGTCTCCAGTGTCAACATGCCGCTGCTTTGAGCGTAACAGGTTCACCCTAGTCGGATTTGCGGCGTAGAATCCGGCTCTTCACGGGCTGCTTCTGCTCCCCTTCCACAAAGAGCCGCTCGTCGTTGGAGAAGTAGGTAATCTTCTCCCCCTTAGTTTTTCCCTTAACGGAATCGACGAACTCAGGCTGGCCACCGGTGAGGATCATCCTGCCTTCCTGCGGGTAATACTCGGAGTGCTCGGCCGTGCCTGTACGCGTCTTTTCGGGTGAGATTTGCACAATATTTACGTTGCCGTCCCCGAACGCATGATCGAGGCTGGAGTCTTCGCCCTCTTTCAGCCACGCCCGGATCTCGGCGGCCGTCACTGTCATACCTGCACGAACCAATCGGGAACCGCCCTTGTAGTGGGCCAGGCGTGCCTTGTCATCGTAAATCAGCTGAGGGGCTTGCACGTTGGTGAACACGGCGGTCTTCGGTTGCTTCTTAGGATCCTTAGACTCATTCTTGTCGAGGAACTGGCTCACTACATTGCCGTTCGCCTCCAGCTTGTTGCTGGTCCGGTCAATGCGGATGGTGTCCGCGGTGATTCGATTGGAAGCCTGCCACATCAAGGCTTTCCCGGAATACAAAATCATTGAGTTGTTCTGCGCCGAAGTCATCTTCTCCGCGCGAGCCTGCACAGGGTCCGCTCCGGACAGAAGTCCATCGCTGCGTGGCTCACTGGCAGAAGGCTGTTTCGCTGGTTTCTTGTCCTGCATCCGGGTCGAACTGACGTTGCCGATGGCTTCGAAGTCGCCGCTGGTTTGCTTCATGTAAATCGTGTCGGCGTCGGTCGAACCTTTGGGATCCCACACACGCGCCGAGCCAATCAGACGAATCTCGTCTTGCGGTTGATGCAGCTCTCCGCGATTCGCTTTTGCCCTGCGGTCGCCTTCTTCGTACCGGAAATCGTCCCATTGTTCCAGCGTGTTCATGTTGCCGGTTTTCGGGTCGAAGTGTGCCGCCATGCCTTTGCTCCACGTCAGAGCCGGGGGCTGCGCTTTCCCCTTCACGGCCTCGTTCTCCGTGCGCGTCGAAACCTGCGTCGCCGTGAAGTTCTGCACCTGGTTGTCAGGCCCGTACTCCACCGTCATGGCCTGGCCATTCACGAAACGGTGCTTCTGGCCAGCGCGATTTGGGGTGAATTCGACCTGTCCCGGAGCCTGTGTCACGACGCGTTCCATCTCTTTGCCACCACCGCGCATCGTCAGCTCAATAATGTCGCTCCGGATGGTACGCGTTTCCGAGGGCAGAACATTGGGCCGTATCACGGGCTCGGACCGGACAGCCGCATTCGTCGTGGCCAGAGCTTTCTTTAGTTCGCTGTCGTCCTTACCCGGAACGAATTCCAGATCGAGCCGGCCGGAAGTTACGTTCGTTTTGGACGTAGCGCTTTTCGACACCAGCATGGCGTTTCCCGTGCCGCCCACGTTCTTCAGCATTCCGTTCTCGTCGAAGTAGATGTTCAGCTGATCCGCCGCGTATTCCACCGTACGGTCGGGTCTGGTATCCACGCCGCGCGCCGCACCTGCTTCCACCGTTTCGATCCGGCCCTCGTTCAGCGCGATTACGGCGTTGCCACCTTCCATCGCCAGCGTAGCCCTCCGGAACTTCGACCAGGGCGACAGGAAAACTCTCGCTTCACTTTCTTTGTAAAGCAGGGAACCGGCTTCCACCTCCATTGGCATGGCTTTTGGATTTTCTCCACGCCACTTCAGCTTGACGTCTGTGTGCATTCCCAGCTCGCGGGTTTCCGGATCGTATTGCGCACCAGTGGACTGCCCCTCCCCACGATCGAACAGGAAAGAAGCCGCACGTTCTGTAGAGACTTTGCCGGTTTTGCTCTCAAAGTGAACGCCTGATGTCTTAATGGTGACCAGGCGGCCACTGGGAGCCGGCTGCTCGCCTTCCGCAGGTACGCCCATTGTGATGACGACTTCGCCATCGGAGAACAGCAGACCCTGGGGGAGATCGAACTCAGCTTTGGCGCTTGTGACTTTGTCGAATGATTTCGCGTCTTTGTGGAACAGGTGCAAAGTCACGCCGCTCAGTTCCAGCTGCGTTGCTTCCGCG
>JACMLA010000452.1 GCA_014379815.1 Bryobacteraceae bacterium
GTCATATCTTGGTTGCTAATTTGCTGTGCCTTCAGTATTCATGGGGTCTTTGTCGTTTAAGGTTTCAGGCCATCGCGCTCCGGGAGAAGACATTTCAACGACTCTGACCCCTTGATTACTTCTGGAGAAGCCATGGCTTGGAACCTTTCAACGACTCTGACCCCTTGATTAGTCTCTGTGGATAATGACTCGGTCGCCACAGTAGTACTGGTCGGTGTTGATCGTTGTGCAACAGACGAAGCAAATTCCCAGGAAGCAAATCCGAACGCACGTAATTGTATCGACCGTGATGGCCATCGCGTTCTTCATGAACTCGGCGACCGGAATGGGGTCGCGTAGAGGCTTGGCACCGGGTCGTGCGAGGCGCTTGCGCGCGATATCGATGAGGCGTACGAGCTCCGCATTGGGCGGTTTGACCTTGTCATCCGAGCAGGGTTCCACGACCAGTTCAGTGACCATACCTCTGCGAACAATGGCCCGGACGAATTGGGTGCAGCAGTCCGTCTTGAAAGATCCAATCTCGATGGTGGCGCGAGAGGCACGACTCAGTTTCGGAATATCCAGGTGGGTTAGGGAAGCAAGGGGCTCGAACTCTGCCCGGCTTGCCTCAATCCGGGCCGGATGCCTGAACGATATGGACCTTTGTGAGCGCCTCGTCGATGCGGCCATGGTGTCCTCGGGTACAGGGTTGAGTGTTCCAACTAACCGACTGCTCGCAGGCAATATGGAGCCAACCGAAACGACCGACCATACCCCGGCATCAGGGGCTTTTTCCCATGACTTCGGCCTTGTAACTAGGTGCGATAAACCGCTTCAGACCTACGAAGTGACGCGGGTCACCATTCAGTGTGAACGGCACACGCATTGCACTTTCCGGGGTGTTACTATCGCTGCAGACTCGCCGATTTTCGGCGAATGAAGTGCACTCACTCCGGAGGGAGCTGTGAGAAACCAAACTTTCAACTTTACGAGATTGGCGCTCGTCGTTTCATCCGCGGTTCTGATTGGAGCTTGCGCAAAATCTGACGACGTAGTCCTGAGCGACAGCTTGGCGGGCGACACTACGGTCGTGCCCAATGTTGAAGCGGGCGCGGTTACCAGGGAGTATACCGACGCCGAGATGTTCGCCCTGATCGATCTCGTCAATGATGGCTCGATCGAGGTGTCCAAGCTGGCGCAGACCAAGGCAACCAATGCCGAGGTGAAGGCGTTCGCCAGAAAGGTCGTAACCGAGCACACCGCGTTGAACAAGGAAACCGCAGCGATGGCTGCGAAGATGAATCTGACCCTTACCATCCCCGAGAACGACGAAGATATCGCCGAGAATCACGTGGATGGATTGAAGGATCTGACTGACAAGCCAAAGGGCAAGGAGTTCGACGAGGGCTACATCGAGCATGAGATAAAGATTCACAAGAAGATCATCGATGAGGTCAAGGATGCCCTGGAACGCACCAACCAGAACACGGAGACGCAGACGTTTCTGCAAAAGGCCTTGACGAGCTTCCAGGCACACCTGCAGGCTGCTGAAGAAATCGAGAAAAAGTTCGGCGTCTGAATCAAGAGAGGAGCAGCAGTAGCAAGCGAAGTCCCGAGCCAAAAACTCGGGACTTCGTTTTGTCAGGAAGAAGGCACCAGGAACCAGGCTGGGATGAGAGTTGCTTCTGTTCCCTGGTTCCAGGTTCCTGCTTCCTGTTTCCCTCTCCTTTCACTGGTACCTCGTCACTGCTGCATCTAGATTGGCGCTTCTCTAGCCTGCAAGGAGCGTAATCCGCGTGAAGGTTGTGACGATCGGCGGGGGACCCGCTGGACTGTATTTCGCACTCCTGATGAAGCAAGCCGATCCATCGCACGAGATTACTGTCCTCGAGCGCAACGGTCCGGACGACACTTTCGGTTGGGGTGTCGTCTTCTCGGATCAGACTCTGGAAAATTTCCGGGCCGCGGATTCCGTGACGTACGACGAGATCACGGGAAACTTCGCGCACTGGGACGATATCGACATTCACTTCAAGGGTGAAACCATCACCTCTGGCGGCCACGGCTTCAGTGGCATCGCGCGCAAGAAGCTGCTGAACATTCTGCAGACGAGGGCCATCGCACTCGGCGTGGACGTCCGGTTTCACCAGGAAGTCTGTGACCCCGCCGCGCTGCAGCAATTGGGACTGGCAGACTCCACTCTCATGGTCGCCGCCGACGGAGTCAACAGCGTCATTCGAAAAACTTACGCGCACGCGTTCCGGCCGGATCTCGACGCAAGGTCGGCCAGGTTCGTCTGGCTCGGCACGAAGTACAAGTTCGACGCCTTCACCTTTTACTTCGTCCAGAACGATCTGGGGGTGTTCCAGGCACACTGTTACAGATT
Organism: Bryobacteraceae bacterium; assembly: GCA_014379815.1. The sequence goes on from JACMLA010000452.1 coordinate 2,366, forward strand.
CGACGATGACTATTCCACGTTCATAGTCGAGTGTGACGAGTCGTCATGGCGGGCCGCCGGCTTCGACCGGATGGATGCTACAGAGTCAATCAAGGCCTGCGAAAAGCTTTTCGAGGCGTGGCTGGATGGCCAACCTCTCATCACCAACGCCGCGCACCTTCGGTCCCCGTGGGTAAACTTTGTTCGCGTCAAGAATGAGCGGTGGTATCACGAAAACATCGTTCTCATGGGAGACGCTGCCCACACGGCTCACTTCTCGGTGGGATCCGGCACGAAGCTGGCCATGGAGGACGCCATCGCTCTGGCGCGGATACTCGGCCGTGAGGAGAATCTTCCGGTCGCGCTCGAAGCATATCAAGCGGAGCGAATGACGGAGGCGCTCAAACTCCAAAACGCCGCGCGGAACTCCATGGAATGGTTCGAGAACGTCAAGCGGTATGTGCATCTCGATCCGCCGCAGTTCGCGTACAGTCTGCTCACGCGAAGCCAGCGAGTGAGCCACGAGAACCTTCGCTTGCGCGATCCCAAGTATCTCGGCGGAGTGGAGCGATGGTTCGCTGCGCGTGAAAGCGGTCTCATGCACGAGAAACCGCCACCTCCAATGTTCCTGCCATTCACATTACGCGGAATGACAGTACCGAACCGGGTTGTTGTTTCGCCAATGGACATGTATTCGGCCGTAGACGGAATGCCGAACGATTTCCACTTGACGCACCTGGGAGCACGCGCGCTTGGTGGCGCTGGTCTCCTGGTTACGGAAATGACCTGTGTCTCCCCAGAGGCCCGCATCACGCTCGGGTGCACCGGCATGTACACGGATGAGCACGTGGGAGCCTGGCGGCGAATCGTCAGCTTCGTTCACGAATGGAGTGACGCGAAAATCTGCCTGCAGCTCGGCCACTCCGGACGCAAGGGCTCCACAAAGCTCATGTGGGAAGGCATGGACGCGCCCCTCGACGAGGGCAATTGGGATGTGATTGGTCCGTCGGCGATTCCGTACGGGAAAGGCACTCACGTTCCGCGAGAGATGCGCCGCGCGGATATGGATGCGACGCGAAACGACTTCGTGCGCGCAACAGAAATGGCGCTCGATGCCGGCTTCGACATGATCGAGCTGCACTGCGCGCATGGCTACCTGCTTTCCAGCTTCATCACGCCGCTGAGCAACAGGAGGACGGATGAGTACGGCGGCTCGCCCAGCAACCGTCTCCGATTTCCACTGGAGGTCCTCTCCGCAATGCGGGAGACCTGGCCAGCAGATCGCCCGATCTCGGTTCGCATCTCAGCGACCGACTGGCTTGAGGACGGAGTCGACGGTGGTGATGCAGTCGACATTGCCCGCGCCTTCGCCGGAGCCGGGGCTGATATCATCCACGTGTCGACCGGGCAAACCACAGCTGACGCGAAGCCGGTATACGGGCGCATGTTTCAGACGCCATACAGCGACCGAATACGCAACGAGGCAGGCATTCCCACGATCGCGGTTGGAAATATTACCGACCCGGATCAGGTGAACGGTATCATAGCTGCGGGCCGAGCCGATCTGGTGGCTCTGGCGCGTCCGCATTTGAGTGATCCGCACTGGACATTGCACGCGGCGGCGCAGTTGGGCTATTCAGAGCAGCAGTGGCCGGTGCAATACAAGACGGGGAAGGATCAGCTCGAGCGGAATCTTGCCAGGGCGAAGGAGCAGGATAGCGCAAGCTCGAAAGCGGGATTCGGAAAAACGGCGCGGTGAAGCGACGGGGTACAC
>JACMLA010000453.1 GCA_014379815.1 Bryobacteraceae bacterium
AAGCCATCGACCTCGCAATCGACTTTCAGGGACTGCTCAAATCTGCAGTCGTCATTATGTTTGCCAGAGCCAAACAGTCTGTTGGGCTCAGCAGTTCCGCAGCCCGCGAGAGCCTCGCATCGCTCTTCTACGAAAAGCGGATTACGCCAGGTTCGCAGCATATAGTGAATCGAAATCTGGAACTCTCCAACGCAGCCGGTGCCCTCGCTCCCAGAATCGCATTCCCGATACCACCATTTCCGATACCACAAGGCCGGCCAGAAGGCCTCCTCTCCGAAGGACCTTTCGTCCTCGCGAATCCCCTCGCGGGCTGGACCTCCAAGCAGTGGCCTCTGGAACACTACGCTGTGATAGCGGCCAGGCTGAAATCGCGCGGCTTCCAACTGGTCCTGAACGGGGCCGCTGCCGTCGACGTCCCGGCGGCTATATCCCACATTTCCGGATTACCTGGACTGATTCATGCCACCCGACGCGCCCACGCCGTCATTGGTGTGGACAGCGGACCTCTGCACCTTGCCGCAGCACTCGGCAAACCCGGCGTCGCAATTTTTGGCCCGACGGACCCCGCGAGAAACGGACCTTACGGCGGCACGATCACAACTCTCCGCGATCCTTCCGCTATCACCAGCTACAAGCGCGGCATAGCGATCGATCCAGCCATGCGCGCGGTCACGCCCGACGATGTTTGGGACAAGCTGGAGCCGCTCCTGTGAGGTTTCCCAAACCATGGGCGGACGTCGTCGCGCGCCTTCGTGTACCCAGTGGCTTTGTTCTCGCCGCTAGCTTTGCACTGCTTGCCAGACCCACACGGGAGTCACTTCTCTGGAGCTTGCCTCTTTCTGTGGCGGGCCTCGCGTTGCGGGGCTGGGCAGCTGGTCACCTTGCCAAGAACCAGCAACTCGCAGTAGGCGGACCTTACAGTTATATCCGCAATCCGCTCTACGCCGGAACGCTTCTTGTTGCGGCAGGTCTCGTACTCGCCGCGCAACGCTGGGAACTGGCTGGCGTGTTTGCGCTGGTCTTTGCGCTCGTGTACCTTCCTGTCATTCAGAACGAGGAAGATCACCTGCGCAAGATCTTTCCGGAATATTCGGCCTATGCCAACCGCGTGCCACTTCTGTTTCCACGAATACGTTTGTTGCGCACGGAGGCTCGCTGGCAGCAGGCCCTCTACCTTCGGAACGAAGAGTACAACGCGTTGCTCGGGTACCTGGCAGGCCTCGGCTGGCTTATCTGGAGGGTGTCTCCCTAAGCCCGTCTTCCCGCTGTAGAAGCTCGCGCTTCCGCTCGAGGCCCCAGCGATAGCCGCCTAGAGCTCCGTCTTTGCGCACGATCCGGTGGCAGGGAATCAGTATCGCAATCCGGTTGTTGGCACACGCTGTGGCTGCTGCCCGGACAGCCCGGGGTCTTCCGGCACTGGCCGCCAGTTCTTCATAAGTATTTGTCTGGCCAGGCGGAATGGCCCGTAGCGCATTCCAGACTTTTTGCTGAAATACCGTCCCCCGGATATCCAGCGGTAAGTCGCAGGAACCGCTTTCCATCGCCTGCAGAACTCCCTTCGCCGCCTCACGAACCTCGCCCTCCTGCAACAGGGCGTAGGGCAGCTGTCCTCGCAGCCACATCAGAAGAGCCTTGTCGTCAACGCCAAAGCTCACTGCGCAAACTCCCTGCCGCGTTTCGGCGATCAACCCACGTCCCATCGGAGACTCAAAAAATCCGTATGTCACGGCATCCCCCGGGTCGGTTTCGCGCTGACGCAACGCCGACTGATACTCACGCGGACTCACTCCGAGTTCAGCCCGGAAGGTTCGCTGCAGATGGAAAGGAGATAAACCAGCAAACTGGCTCAGTTCTTCCAGCGAGACACGTCTGTCCGAATTTGCTTCGAGAAACCGGCACAAGTCCGACACCAGTCCTGTACGCGGCTCAACCTTAGCCGGACCGCATCGTTTGCAGGCCCGAAAACCCGCCTTCTCCGCCTGTTGGGCGTCATCGTAGAACCGGATGTTCTCAGGCTTCGGACGCTTTGCCGGACAAGACGGCCGACAGTAAATTCCCGTAGTCGCTACGCCGTACACGAACCCGGCGTTTCTTTGCCTCTGCTCGATTGCAAGCCAGCGCGATTCGTTCGTCATGTTTCGAGCTTACGTGTCTTGCCCAGCCATCACCATGCGAATCTTGCGGTCAATGCTGCGTCCACCCTCCATGATATTCTTGTGGCGGTTTCCCACCCGTAACGAAAGGAACAACGCATGAGAGTTGGCGTATTTACACCACTGCTGTCGCAGTTCCCTCTCGATAAAGTTGTCGAGAAGCTGAAGACACTGGACATCGCTACAGTCGAGCTGGGTACCGGCAATTATCCCGGCGATCCGCACTGTAAGCTGTCCATGCTCGACAACGAATCCGAGTTGAAAGAATGGAAGAAGAAGCTGGACGATGCTGGCTTCAGCATTAGCGCCTTGAGCTGCCACGGCAATCCACTGCATCCCGATCCCGCCGTGCGAAAGGGCTATCAGGATACGGCAAAGAGAACTGTGTTGCTGGCCGAGAAGCTGAGCGTGCCGGTCGTCATCGACTTCTCTGGTTGCCCTGGGGACAGCGAGACGGCGAAATATCCGAACTGGGTCACTTGCCCGTGGCCGCCTGAGTATCTCGACGTGCTCGACTGGCAGTGGGAGAAAGTCGCAACTCCCTATTGGCAGGAACACGGCAAATTCGCCACCGATCACGGCGTGAAGATCGCCATTGAAATGCACCCCGGCTTCCTCGTGTACAGCCCCGAAACGATGCTGAAAATGCGTGCCATTGCAGGACCGTCGGTCGGCTGCAACTACGATCCGAGCCATATGTTCTGGCAGGGCATCGACCCCATCGCAGCGATCCGCGTCCTGGGAGATTCTATCTTCCACGTTCACGCCAAAGACACTCAGATCTACGATCGCAATCTGCCCATGACCGGCGTTCTCGACACCAAACGCTACACCGACGAAAAGAACCGTGCCTGGATCTTCCGTACCTGCGGCTACGGTCATGCCTACGAGTGGTGGCGCGAGTTTGTGTCTACCTTGCGAATGTTCGACTACGACTACGTCCTCTCCATCGAGCATGAGGACACGCTGATGTCGCCTGATGAAGGACTCACCAAGGCAGCCAGCTTCCTCAACCAGATCGTGATCCGGGAAAAACCCGCCGCCGCATGGTGGGTATAACCCGACTTACTTTTTAGGCTTCGAAGAAGGCGCCTTCGGACTTTCTGGGGCGCCTTGTTCTTTTAGCTGGTCTTCCGGTATCGGTTCCGGCTCAAACGTAATCGTGGCCTCGGCGCCGAACCTGTTGTAGGCACGGAACTCGGCATCGTTGCGGGTCAGCATCTTGCCGCTACGCATCCGGACTGTTGCCTTCAGTGGCAGGATGAACGGACTGCCACCAATCTCCTGATAGTCGTAGTCGAGTATCGTGGCTGCCTGCTGTACCGGAAACGTCGGCGGCATGTTTCGGGCTTCCAAAGTGATCCGCATGACGGCGTTGGTATCGCGCTCCACGTAGACTAATCCTCCGTAGGCAGGCCGAACCGCTTCGCTCCGGTCATACACGATCCGCCATTTCGAGAACTCCTGCGGTACGAAGTACGTGAACACATACATGCGACGGCCCCGCAGCGTCGCCCAGCGCTGCCAGTCGAATTTGGTCTGGCTGGCGGGTTCAAACACCTCACGCATCAGTGAGCCGAACTCACCCGTCGAAGTTGCTCCACCCAGTTGCTCCATCGTCGTGTTGACGTAGTGGTTGTTGACCAGAACGACTTTGTAGTCTTCTTTCTGGTCGAAGTAACTCAGCTTGGAAGTAATCGTGTCCTGCTGCTGCCAGAACTCGAGGCCCGCAGGATCGAGGAATCGGCGGGTTACCTGGGTGCAGATAAAGTTCGGTAGCTTCTTGCTGTAATCGAGAGCATAGTCGCGGACCTGATCGAGAACCCTGCCCTGCTCTTCCGAAGTCGGGGGAGGAATCTCCTGCACCGGAGCGGGGGCTGCTGGCGCGGGTACACCCGGCAAAGTGCCCGTGGCCTCTACCAGGCGACGCAGAAGTTCCCGTGTTCTCGGTCCGGCGTTGTTGCCGAGATCTTCCACCACGCCAGGCTCCAGCCTTTGCGTGACCTTAACGCTCTTCAGGTAATCGGAAACCTGCTTGTCGGTGTGGCCAAGCTGGCGCGAACTCGTGATAAACGCACGCAGTTGATCCACAGTCATCCGGACTTCGGCGAAGGCCAGAGCTGTGAACAATACTACGGCGAATACTAGGGCGGCGATAGTCCGCATCAAATAGAGGACGTAACACATATCGACAGAGTTTCTACAAGCGCTCTTCCTTCTCCAGCTGGAGAGTAATGTTCCCGATCAGGAACTGCATACGAACCCGCAGTTGCACCGGAAGCTTCCTCGCATCATCGCTCACCCAAAGGAACATCCGGGCCTTCTTGGGAATGATGACATCGTTGAAAAGAAAGATCTCATATCGGATTGTGTTGAACGTGCCCAGCGGAATCCGTATCTGCTCACGTTCCTGCGCTTCGACCCGTACGTCCGCGAACTTTTTGCCGTCACTCACGTGGACCGTCGTGCTCTGGCCCGGCTCCAGCTTCAGACCGCGGATTTTATGCAACGCGCCGAGGTATTCGTGAGTACACGGAGGTACGTTAACCTCGTGAGTCAGGATCGTCGCGTTCTTGACCAGGTCGCGTTCCACGTAGTGCACCGCACCGGCATGCGGGTCGAACGTAAGCTTCGTTTCCCGGCGTCGCTTCCCTTCTTCGGCATTGAACAGAACACTGTTGCCGCACAGGGTCGAATCCACCCGTGCCTGGTAGTCGTCGTTGACCCGATACAACTTGTTCACTAGGCCCGCGGACTCCATATGCATGTCAGCCTGATAGCCACCAGCCCTCGGCGACCACGTGACCTTTGCAAAACCAGCGCGGACCAGACGCCATTCCACTCCGTAGTGCAGTGTATAGGCACTGGAGGAGCTTCCCTCAACGACTTCTGCCGGAGCCATCGGGGACACGGCAAGCAGTGAGCAAATAACAGCAGTGACTAAAACCCGAATCAATTACGCCGCCAATTCTCGTACATGTAAACTCCGAATCTGGTTACTGGTTTATATCCCATTCGCGTGTACAGGTTCAGTCCCTGTGTCGTCGACTGCAGTACTGTTGCTTCGCTGCCGGCCTCGGCGCGACACTCCGCAAGAGCGTGCCGGATGACTGTCTCAGCAAATCCGCGCCCCTGAAACGAAGGAAGAGTTCCTACTGAGTAAACACCGGAAACGCCGGCACCGATCACCACGCACGCCAGAGTAACTGCCTGCCCGTCCAGATAACCTACCCATCCGCTCATCGGTGGAAGCCACAACTTGTCCGACGAGTAAATTTGCTGCGAAGTTGCGAAAGGAAGTGCAAAGATCACCGACGACAAATGTGCAAAGTCGAGTCGCGTCGCCCCGGTAGTGACACGCCGGATGTCGAGGTTGGCTCGCTTGTACTTCGATCGCATCAGGCGTTCCGCATACATGCCCGGCGGCTGCGCCAGAGGGTCGAGACCCTTGCCGGTTACCAGCAAACGGGCTTTCTTCCGGGTTGCGGGATCGGTAAGCAAGTCTTCGCACAACCAGAAAGTCCAGCCCACGCCCCGCTGGTTGAAATGAATGCTTGCCAGTGTAAGTGCTCTCTGAAAATCATCTTCACTAGCCGGGGCATTCAGTAACGCTGAGTTGAAGACAGCGCAACTGAGTCCGCAGTAAGCAACCGACACTCCGGGGTAATCGCGGGCTTCGCCGTACTCATTTACGCGGCTATAGCAGCGCATCGCCACACGAAGGTTCTCCTCGACTACTCCGAAATGCATCCACTTCAATGCTACAGGAGGCTCAGAGGATCGACATCTACGACGAGCGCTGTAGGACTCCACTTGTGCTCCAGCGCGTAACGGCGCAGCAGATTCAAAGTGTTATTCAGGACTTTCCGGCTCGAAGCCTTAATC
>JACMLA010000454.1 GCA_014379815.1 Bryobacteraceae bacterium
ATCGCACCGTTGATCATTTGCGGCCATGCGGTGTTCCCAACGAAGCCACCCAATCCGAAGGTCACGCCCGCCGCGACGGAGGCTGTTGGCGAGAGCGAACGATCGCGGCACAATGCATAACAAAAGACACAACCGAAGTAATGAATCAGCGCGTAGTACCAGTTGACCCATGTCAGCTTGAGGTGTCCATCCAGCATTGGCGTCGACCACAGCAGCCAGTTGAGTGGGAACAAAATGCCCGGCTGACTTTGGCCGACCAGTGGGTAGCCGCCCCAGTGATGGGGGTCCCATAGCGGAAAGTGGCCGGACTGCCACTGTCGCGCGGACTCTTGCATCCACGGCAGAACCTGGTAGGCAAGGTCGGGGCTATCCAGCCACGTGAACTGCGAGGTTAAGGTAATTTTCCAGTAAATGCAAACTGTACAAGCCGCCAGCACGGCAAGGCTCAAGGCGTCAGAGCGCCATCTGACGAACCCGGTTCTCCAGAAAGGCAACTTCTACGTGTAGCACTGCAGTCGGCAGTGACACCGACCTTGCCACCTGGCGCGCACGGCTCGAAACCCTGCCTTCGTGTCTGCTGCAACTTACCGAGCCAAGACCGTGAGGGAGTGGGCCCATGGTGGCATTTTTCAGAAGCCAGCTAACGCACCCGAAGGAATGGAACCTGGCTGGCGGCCTTCTCGAGCACGGAGTAAGGAATTGCTGTGGTGAAGTGCAGGACCTTGTCTTCTTTAGTCACGCCCATCCCGTCATAGATCGAGAGAACTTCCTTCTGCTCACTCCCTGTGTTCAGACGGCCGAGTCCAAGCAGACCGCGGATCGCTCCACCAAGACGATCTGCAGCCTGCCCGTCTTTGGCTTCCAGATCGATCTTAGTATCAAACTGAGAGCGCAAATCGATGGCACCTGTCGCGAAGTCGATCGACTGCGCGAGTCTTGCCAGATTGGTGAATATACCGGCGTTCGAGGCGGACAACTCAGGCAGGGTTCCCGAGCCTAGCTGAGCGGAAAACCACGCCTGATTGGTCGACGGGATCTTTCTGACCCTCTGATCGAGCGCTGGCGGCAGACCACTGACGTTGTTCCGGTTATCGACCAGACGATACAAGGTGGGTACCGGTCCTGCTGCTGCGGTCGAGGGATTCAGGAACAACACGGCATTCTTTTCGTCACCGACCAGCGTGAAGCCTTTGTACGAAAAACGTTGGGCGCCTTCCCGCTCCAGTTTGGGCTCCAGACCCATGTCGGCAAACTTTCCCCGGACAAGTACCACGCTATCGCGACCGTTCGAGGCGACGAGTAACTCCCAGAGATCTTTTCCGGGATTGAGGCCGGTCGTCTTGCGAAATTCTTCGTAGACTGGAACGCGGCCCTTTTGCACATATTCTGTCCAGAAAGGTGTCTTCGCCAGCTGTTGTACCCGGATCCCGGCAAGCATCACGGTATCGGAAGGGACCAGCGTCGCCAGAGCAGGATCGACGAACACTGTTGCGCTCGGTTGCTTCGTGCAACCACCAGCAAGCAACAGCAGCAGTGAAGGGTAATACACCCGCGATAAGTTCTTCATCCTAAACTAAAAGAGTTCCATGCGAATTGATGCTCACCAGCACTTCTGGGATCTCTCCCGTTTTGCGTATCCCTGGATGCCCGAGGGCTCTCTCCTTTGTCGGGACTTCCTTCCAGTAGATCTCAGTCCGATCTTAGCCCGTAATGACATGGACGGCTGTGTCGTGGTGCAGGCTACAACCGTTCCCGAAGAAGCCGAATGGCTCTTCCATCTGGCGTTGCAGTACGACTTCATTTCGGGGGTAGTGTGCTGGCTGGACCTGACAGCCGCCGATCTGGGCAACAGGCTCGATGACCTGCAGAAGAACGAAAAGTTCGCCGGAGTCCGCCATCCCGTTCACGATGAAGCAGATCCGAAATGGCTGTTGCGGCCGGATGTGGTTCGTGGCCTGAAGGAGCTGGCGAAGCGCAATATTCCTTACGATTTGCTCGTGCGTCCTGTCCATCTGCCCTTTGTGTATCAGCTTGCCGAACAGCTGCCGGAGCTGCGCATGATCATCGATCACATAGGCAAGCCGGAGATCGCGGCCCATGTGATGGAACCGTGGAGCCTCGATATGGAGAGGCTGGCTGGGATTCCGCACATGCACGTCAAGTTGTCGGGGATGGTCACAGAAGCGCAGCACAACAGCTGGAGCGCCCAGGACCTGAGACCGTATGTGCAACACGTCTGGAACCAGTTCGGACCGGAGCGATGCGTTTTCGGAAGCGACTGGCCCGTCTGTCTGCTCGCAGCAAGCTGGAAGGAAGTCCTGGCGGCTTGCACGCAGGCGCTGGGCCCGGTTGCATCAGACACCAGAGAAGGTCTGATGGGTCTGAATGCGGTTCGGTTCTATAAGCTGCCTGTCTGAGATTGCCGGTGTGAGGCGCCCGGGTCAAACTTTCGACTGTCCGGTACTTTGCTCCGCCTCGCCGTGTTCGCCGAGAGTATGCTCCAGATCCTTCACGAGTTCCGGCAATACCGTAGGATCCTCCAGTTCGCGCTCCATCCGGCGCAGGGCTACGCTGACCACATCCCGATGATGTAGCCGCGACCCGAACTTGTCTGAAAGTTCCAGCCAGAGGTGGTGAACGCGGTCAATGTCTTCCGGCCACAGCCGGGGCGGATGCGGACCAAGGTTCACGTAGATGGAAGGGCGACCCGGGGTTATGATCTCGAGCGAAAACGGTGGGCGGGGCTCCGGAAGTCGCTCCCACGCTTTCCCGATCCGGTGCGCGAGTTCCTCCTGTGCCATTCGCTCCGACACGCCTGTCACCAGCTTGGATGCCTCCAGCCGGGCTGCCGTCTGGACCATCGCGTCGAAGGCGTCCACCGCGGGCACAACCAGCAAATCTACTGATTTGCCTTCTTTTTCGGCCAGACTCACCACACGGGTAAACAGACTCTGCTCATAATCGGTGAACAGCTGATTTTCCCCAAGGGCGTATTCGGCGGCCCCGGTGCTGACGTTACGAACGGTCATGACGACGATGTCGTGACGACGTAGATTGGTACGCTCGAGAATGCTGCGGAGATGGTGCAACCGGGAACCGTCCCGGACTCCTACCAGCACGCAACCGGGACGCGCTCCGATGTCCTCTGCCGTGATAGAAGGTCGTACCGCGAGATTGAACTTTTCCAGCTGTGCATCTTCATGCGAAAGCCGTTTCGCGTTGATCCTTTGCGATACAGTGAACACGATAAAAATGGAGACCGTGAAGGAGACGCCATAGATCGTAGCGATCTGTTTAGAGAACAGGTTGGTGATTGCCACGAACAGCAGAACAAGCGTAGTAGCTATCAACCCAAGTGGCCACTCACGATTTCCGATCCTGGGATTAATTGGAAACTTATACTCCTGATCACCCCGCTTGAACCGGATCACCAGTACGCCAAGAGACTTCATGAAAAAGCTCCAGACCACACCAAAGGCGTAAGCTTCGCCAAGCAGATAGACATCGCCTTTGCTAGCTACGATGGTTACGATCTGGAGGAGTGTGATGAGGTTAATGATGCGAAACGTAGTGCCGAATTTAACGTGGGGTTTCCGGAACCAGTCCAGCAGTACTCCGTCTTCGGCGAGGCGGTTGAGAACGCCATTCGAGCCGATGATCGAGGTGTTCACGGCACCGGCCAAAATCAGGGTACCTACGATTACGACGAATCCCTGAAAGGCGAGCCGTAATCCGTAGGGACCCCAGAGGTGCATCGCAAGTCCGGCCAGCAGATTGTCTACGTACTGCCCCCGAATAGCATCCGGAATGATGGTGTCGGCGAGTAGGGTGGTTACGCCGGTACAAAGTACTGCAAAAACACACACGATGGTCCCGGTGATCTGAAGGTTCTTCAGCTTGGGCGAAGCGATCTCTCTGTATACCTGTGCCAGCGTTTCGAAGCCACTCATAGCCAGCAACGAGTGACCGAAGGCGATGATAATGGCAACCACCGGGATCTGCGGCCAGAACGTGCCTTCAAGCCAGCCGAGTCCATCCTTACTGAACTGCAGATTCGATGGTGTTGGCGGCGGCGGGATTTGGGCGGGTCCGTTAACGGCAAGCGTCAGGGCTGACCACCCAATCATGAGGAACACCATCACTGCGGTGACCTGCATAATGCGGAGCGCGCTGGTGCTGCTTTCGTGGAGCCCACGGATGTTCGCCCGCCAGAAGAACACCGTTACCGCGACTCCAAATGCGGCGGCAAACAGGTCGGGCGGCGCGTAAAAGGAATAGCCCAGAGATTTCGAAATATCGTTGATGAGGTGGGCTAAGTAGTGGCCTGCTGTAACGCTGCTGATTGGACCGGTAAGGATGTAATCGAAGATCAGCGCCGAGACGGAGAAACGGGCGAGAAACGGACCCATCGCATCGCGGACAACAACGTAAACTCCGCCGCGAACGAACATGCTGCAGCTCTCGAGGTAAACCGCTCGTACTGCAAAGCTGAAGAACATGACGCCGAGGATGAACCAGGGAGCACTGCGGCCGATTGCCTGCTCCGCGATGCCGCCGGCATAGAATGCCGAAGACGCCAGGTCCGAAAGGACGATAGCCGCCGCTCTCCAGAACGAGATGAAGGAGAGCATGACAGTGCTCGCGACGACGACTGTAGCCGCGCCTGAGCGAGACTGTGGATTCAATCCAGATGTCCTTTCACCACCCGGACTATGGGCGGTTCAACTGACTTCAT
>JACMLA010000455.1 GCA_014379815.1 Bryobacteraceae bacterium
ACGCCCTTGCCTCCAAGCTTCTGGAGAAACCGCTCGTTGTACTGGAACAATGTGCTCGTGTAGAGTCCCCGGATTCCCTGCCGCTGGCAGATCTGGTCGGAAGGTCCAAGACGATACGCACCCGCGATCTCCAGCGTCTCGCTGTTCCACACGAACAGATGCAGGTAGTGGGCATCGAACGAATCCAGATCCAGCGATTTGCCCGTACCTTCTCCCGAGTTGCGGAACGTGATTTCGCGCAAACGACCGATTTCCCGCAGAACTCCAGGGACTTCGTGGAAAGCCGCGCTGTATACAGACAATTCCCCGACAGTTACCAGCTTTCGGTCCGGAGGAAGCGCGGCGATCTCTGCGGTTAAATGCTCTTTAGCTACCGGAGGCTCCACTGGCTCCGGCTCTGCTACCCGAAAGGGATTTGGGAAAGCAAGAGGCGGACGTGCTGTTGGGCGACCGTCACCCCGGTGGCGAAGTACGTAAGTACGCCTGCGAATCCACGCAATCGCATCGGCATCGCTGCTTCCAAATCTCTGCAGGCAAGCCGGTGTAATTGGCGAGCCGATACGCAGTTCAATCGTCTGGCTTTGTTTGTTTAGAAACTCGTGCGGAAGCATCGCGGTGCGCATGCGGGGATGGACAAATCCCAGCAGCTGAAACAGAGCGCTGTTGGCACCGTTGAAGAAAGCTGGAATCACTACCGCTCCGGTTATTCGTGCCAGTCCCGCAACACTGGGGTTCCAGGGCGAATCTACAACAGTTCCCTGAAGTAAGTCGAGGTGCGCCACCTGCCCCGCTGGAAAGGCCACGAGCATCCCGCTAGCCCTCAAGTGCTCCACCGTAGCCCTTAGACCCTTCCGGTTCTCTCGTGCAGCAGAATCTCCCCCGAACGGGTTCACGAAAAGGAAGTGATCGGACAGCGCAGCAAATGCCGAAAGCAGGCTGTTTGCCATGATCTTGACATCGGGTCGCAGCCGGGGAAGAATCGCGGCCAGTATGCAGCCTTCAATAAATCCAAAGGGATGGTTCGCCACCAGCACAACCGGTCCCGTTGCCGGGATGTGGTCGATGTCTCCCGGAGAAATATGCACCTGGACTTTCAGGATGTCCAATAGTCGCTCGAAGGGAAGCTTCTCCGGATCGCCGTTTACGACCTGCTGATACAGCAATTCCAGCTGGTCCAGCAGGAGCACGCGACCGAGAGCGTCCGTAAGTGGTTTGGGAAACTGGTGCTGCTCGAGAACGGAAGCAAACACACGATTCGGGCCAGCCGGAGGAGTCACTGTGGGCATGGCTACGCTAAGTACCCCTAGTCTCGCCCTATGGAATGTCGCCGTGTTGAAGATGTCATAACGATCATATGACTGGCAAATGCACTCGGGAGCGATTGCAACAGCGAGCTGTCGTCAGGATAAGCTGGCACCATGAAGCTACTCGCGATTTTTGGGCTTGCCAGCATTGCTGCGTTGACGGCTCAGACAACGGCTCCTCCGAAACCTCGACCCGCCAAAGCCGCTGCTGCTGTCGCACCGGCCGTTCCTTTGGAAGCGGGACTGTATACGACCATAACCACTTCCATGGGCCCAATAATCCTGAAGCTCTACGAAAAAGAGTCACCCATCACTGTTAAGAACTTTATGGACCTCGCGCAGGGCAAAAAGGAGTGGACCGATCCTAAGACCAGACAGCGTGTGAAGCGCCCTCTTTATAACGGACTTACCTTTCATCGCGTCATCCCGGGATTTATGATTCAGGGTGGCGATCCTCAGGGTACCGGCATGGGTGGCACAGACGAGATCCCCGATGAGTTCGCGCCGTCCCTAACGTTTGACAGAGCGGGCCGGCTGGCGATGGCGAACGCGGGACCCCGCACCGGCTCTTCGCAGTTCTTTATCACCGAAGGGCCCACGACACATCTCAACGGTCGCCACACCATCTTTGGGCAGGTCGTTCAGGGGCAGGCTGTCGTTTCGAAGATAGCCAATACTCCGAAAGGTGAAGACGATAAACCGAGGACTCCCGTGCGGATGCTTCGGGTGACCTTCCAGCGTGTTGGTCCAGGTGCCCAGCCCGGACCGGCCGCTAGCAAGCCGAAGCCAGCCGTGGCAAAGCCCAAACCATCCGTGGCAAAGCCGAAACCGTCAGCCGTGAAACCGGCGCCGGCCAAAGCAAAACCTCAGTCCAGTGGCACGTCGAAATAAAACAGCTCTTTGCCCGTCGAAGCCTGTTCAATGGAAGTGAGATAAACGCGGCTCCCGGAGCGGTGTCCTGTCTGAAAATAGACAAAGCCATAGGCACTTTCTCCGGGCGGCAGCATCTTCGCGCTAAACGCCCGTTCCTCAATCTGACTGGCGGCAAGAGGATTCTTGCGTCCTCCGCGAATCATGACGCCAGGGATCGGGCTTGGCGTCATGCTCGGGCGCTTGGGAGCACGAGCATACTTGATCTCCGCGGCGGGAGTTGCCTCGATGCGTTCCCGATTCTTGTCGATGTACTCCACACTCATGCGCTCGAGTGTGAGCGTCTCTTTTGAGTCATTCTGGATCATCAGCAGAACCGGGAGGACGCCATATTGATACGGGTTCAATTTTCCGAACGCTTCTGACGCAAGCGTTTCGGTGTGATACGGAACAGCCGCGATCGTCACGCCACCTGCTACCTGCTTGCTTTCAATCGTGCCAATAGCAGGAGGAGCAAACCGGCCCTTGTCTTTGTCAACTCCCGGAGCAACCGCTATACTTGCGGCCAGGGCGAGGAACGGCATCGGATTTCTGAGAACCAGACTTATCTTCGGCGCATACCGCATTGTTCAGCTCTTCGCGTTTCCTTTTCTGCTAGTGTATGCCGTGCGCCGCGGGATCCGGAACCCTAAATACTTCGCGAGCTTCAGGCAACGCCTCGGCTTTCTGCCACAGTCGTTCCAGCGGACGCTGTCCGATTCGGTCTGGTTGCACGCCGTTTCCGTTGGAGAGGTTTTATCCGCAGTCACCTTGATTCAACAACTGCGAACCGCACTTCCTGACGCACCAGTATTCGTGTCCTGTACGACGCTTGCAGGCAAGCAAACCGCCGAAACAAAGCTGGCGGAACTTGTTGACGGCGTCTTCTACGCTCCGATCGACTATGTCTGGGCCATACGGCGCATCATTCGCCGGATTCGTCCCGC
>JACMLA010000456.1 GCA_014379815.1 Bryobacteraceae bacterium
CGGTCAGCGGTTCGAATTTACCAACGATTTTTCCACCAACACTTACTTGACCCGGGCCGACTGGCAGGCCAGCAGCGCTCACCGCCTCAGTCTCCGTTTCAACAAGAGTACGTGGCGCAATCCCTTCGGCAACGTTGGCGGGACAGCCCACCCATCGCAAGCCGCGAGGCAAACCCGCGACAATCACTCCTTCTTCACTAACTGGAACTGGGCCGCTGCGCCGAGCCTGGTATCGGAGGTGAAGTACGGATACAACTACTTCCAGTGGACCAATTCGCCCTACGTCAATTCACCAGAATTCCGTTTCCCGGGCGGAATCACGGTAGGCGGTGCGTACAACTATCCTCAGGAATTCAACCAGAATACCCACCAGGTTCGTAACGACCTGTACTGGATGAAAGGCAGTCACAGCGTGAAGTTTGGCGGTGAGTATCTGGCCAACAATCACACGGGGTTGTTTCAGCAGAATGTACGGGGCCTCGCGAACCCGCTCACTGCTGTTCCTGCTAACTTGCCCGCCGTCTTTCCTACCTGGAATGACCCGCGCACATGGAACCTGTCGGCAGTCTCGCCACTTGTTTCCAGCTACGTTCAGGGGTTCGGAAACTTCAACATCGACATACCCCGGAATATTGTAGGCTTCTGGGTACAGGACGACTGGAAGGTCACACGCCGGCTCACGCTGAATCTCGGGATTCGTTATGACAACGACCTTGGCATCTGGTCAACGCCTGCCCTGAAGAGCGGAGTGCTCCCAGCCCGCGGCGGACAAAACACAAACTTCGGTCCGCGCGTAGGTTTCGCACTCGATGTATTTGGCGACCGCAAGACGGTCATCCGGGGCGGCGGAGGATTATATTTCGCCGATATTCAGGCTAATCAGGTCATCAATCAGTCGATCTTTAACGGCGAGTCTTCCCTGCAGGTTTCCGTCAACAGAACCGCAGCCAGCGGTATCGATCTCAACAATCCGTTCGGCCAGTACACAGCGGAAGATTACCTGACCGGCAGGGCTCCTACCCCCGTTCAGAATCTGCAATTGCTTGGCAAGGGCGCGCAAACGCCATACTCTGCGCAAGCTTCTATCGGAGTCGAACGCGAGTTCCGCAAAGGCTGGACCGTTTCAGGCGACTTCGTCTGGTGGCGCATTTACCACGACTGGGTTCGCCAGGATCAGAACATTTTCTACAACCCCGCGACATTGTTTGGCACGAATCCCACAACCGCAGGACGACCCGATCCGCGATTCGGTCAGATCCTGATTTTCACCACTCCCGATGCTGCCGGGTCAATCTACACGGGGGGACAATTCGAAGTCACCCGCCGTCTGAATGACCGTTTTCAGCTTGGCGCAGCTTATACTTTCGCGAGGTTGAAAGACTCCACGAACGGCGCGTTCGGATATCCCAACAATCAGTACGACCTCGCGGATGAATGGGGGAATTCGCTCGACGACCAGCGACACACATTGAACTTCGATGGCAGCGCAAGGCTTCCCTGGGGTATGCAGTCCAGTCTGTTCTACCACCTCGGATCGGGTGCGGCATTCGCGTCCATCGCGCCCGGCAATCCCTTCAACTACGTGGGGACCTCCAACCGCTCCTTTGCAAATGGAACGCGGGTCTTCATCGACGACGAGTATCTCTACTCCTCCCGCGCGCCGGGCTTCACCAACGTCAAACGCAATTCGTTGCGGGGGAAACCGATTCACCGGATGGACTGGCGCTTCTCTAAGTCCGTTGCCATCCGCGAGCGCTGGCGCATGACAGGGATCTTTGAAGTCTTCAACGTCCTCAACTATCAGAACTACGGAACGTATCTGACCAACACCGGTCTGAATACCTACGGACGTCCCGCTTACAACGCAAACCTCGCGTACGCCGCCAGAATGCTCCAGTTCGCAGCGCGTTTCGATTTCTAAAATGCGTACCTTGCTGGCAATCACCTTTATCTGCTCAGCCATCTGCGCAACGAGTCCTGCCGCTTCGGCCGCGCGTGACCTCTGGCTCACGCGCGTCGAAGCGGTAATCAACACAGACGAGCGCACCCGTTACCTCAGCCTCTCCAGTGAAGAAGAACGCGAGAGTTTTCGCGAGGCGTTCTGGAACGGCAAAGCTGTCAGTGGAGCTGAGTACTTCGAGCGCGCCGCGTACACCGACACCAAATTCGGTTCGGGCCAGACAGGGTCCGGCGTCAACACCGATCAGGGCCGCGTGTATGTTGCACTCGGACCACCGACGCAAACGTTTCAACTGCCATTCAGCCGTCTTCTGCAGCCTCTGGAAATCTGGCGCTACGATCACATCCCTGGGATTCCAGTTTCCTCCGAAATTCAGTTGCTGTTCTTCCAGCCACGTGGAGTCGGCCTGATGAAACTGTATTCGCCACAGATTCACACGATCCGTGCCCTGCTGATCAATAACGCTGGGACGCGGGGCGCATTTGGAGTGAATGAGATTGCCACTGCCGCTGACCTGCCTAACCGGCTCCAGCTAAGCCCTGTAGAACTTCAGGCGGTAGATGCGGCGATTGGCGTGGCACGTGGCGTCACCGGATCCGGCAACAGCGAGCTACTCTACCGTCTGTCCAGTCCGGCAGCGATGCTTCGCCGCGAAACGCGCGAGAAAGTCCAATCGCGAATCGTTACCGCCACCGGAACGCGTCCGCAGTTCACAACAGTACAGGTCCGTACATCGGAACGAATTCCTGCCATCGAACTCACAGCGGACGTGACCGTCAAAGAGAAGATTGGCGTCGAGATTAACGGGATTGAGAGTGTCGAAACGAAGCTCAATTTTGCGGAGGCGGCGCGCATCTCCTATCGACACCGTTTGTATTTGTTGCCGGGAAGTTGGAACGTCACCCTGATCTCCGACGGACAGCGTACTCTCTTTCCAACCACCGTGCATGCTCTCACCGACCAGGACCCGGTTGCCTCCGCGGACTTGCTGCCAGAGGCGGACTCAGCCGGCATCCCGGTGATCTACCGCGCCAACCTCAGGATCGATTCGCAGTGGACTTCCGTCGGCCGGCAGTACCTCCATGCAGGAGTCCTCGACCGGGCGCTGCTCTGCTATCAGAAAGCGCTGCGCAGCAATCCTTCCAGTCCTGATGCCCTCGCCGGAATGGGAAAACTTTATGCTTTGCAGGGCAAGCTGGACCAGGCGCGGACCGATATGGAGCGTGCGCTCCAGATTCAGCCCGAGCACTACGAGGCAATAGTTGGCCTCGCCGGGGTTGCCTCCAGTTTTGGAGACACTACGCAAGCTCTTGCGTATTATCGTCAGGCACAGGCGATCAGGCCCTCGGGCGAGATCCTTGCCGCAATGCGCCAAATCACTGCCACAACGCTACTGAATCCAGGTCCTTGACGATCACTCCCTGCGCCGTTGGAATCGGATGTGCCCAGGTCTCTGTGTTTGCTACCTGGTGGCGCCTCACTTCCTGATAAGAATCTCCAGAGGGCTTCATCAGAATCAGTTGACCCTCGTTTGTCAGCGTCAGCAGAAAGGTATCTAAAAGCAGTAAAGCTGCATTCTCACCCTGTCGTGGAGGACCTTTCCAGAGCGTCTTGCCGCTGGTGGGATCCAGGCAGACCAGCTGTCCTTTATTCCTGGGCGTCATCCCGAAGAGGAGTCGATCCGTCCGCACCGGGCTGCTCATCGTAAAGCTCACCTCAGCGTTGAGCCAGACTTGCTCCAGACTCCACGCACCGTTCTGATCCCGTTTGGGACGTGCGGCGGTCACGCCCTTGTTCTCTCCGGAATAGATCACAGTCCCGTCGGCTATCACTGGCGTCATCATGTTGCTCTGCATCATGGACGTGCGCAGAGGAGTTTTCCATGCCAAAGTCCCGTTACTGAGGTCGACCCCTACGACCTGATCCGCAGTTAAGAACACGACCTGCTTCGTTCCACCGAACGTACCGATCACTGGCGAGGAGTAAGCGGAGGAATCCCCCTTCCATCGCCAGTTCTCTTTGCCGCTCGCTGCATCCAGAGCCAGCAGTGCTCCCTTTGCTCCGCCAGCCTGAACGATGAGGAGTCCGCCCTCCAGCAG